>NZ_JBMDKQ010000007.1:0-214508 GCF_057809795.1 Sphingobium sp. FG125 | reverse complement strand
ACGTAGCGCACAGGTTTCTCGACTTCGCTCGAAACGAACGGATCAAGGAAAATCATCTCGCTTCAAGCACCATCGCCGCCGCCTTTTCCGCGATCATCATCACCGGCGCATTGGTGTTGCCGGACGTGATCGTGGGCATCACCGACGCATCGACCACGCGCAGACCGTCTATGCCATGCACCCGCAACTGCGCGTCCACGACTGCGCACGATCCCGTGCCCATCGCGGCGGTGCCGACGGGATGGAAGATGCTGCTGGCGATTGCGCCGACGCCTTCCAGTATCGCGGCGTCATCCTGCCGCTCCGGGCCGGGACGGAATTCGCGCGGGGCGTAGGGGGCCAGCGCCGCCTGACCCACGATCGCACGCGTTACCTGCACCGCCTCCACTGCGACCTGCTGGTCCTCCGCTGCGGATAGATAGTTGGGCCGGATCGCGGGCGCGGCCATCGGGTCGGGCGATCCGATCCACACGCTGCCCCGGCTTTGCGGTCGCACATTGCACACGCTGGCGGTGAAGGCGGGAAAGGGATCGAGCGCGCCGCCGAATGCGGCAAGGCTGAGCGGCTGGACATGATATTGCAGGTTTGCGGTCTCGAACCGTGGGTTGGATTTCACAAACAGCCCCAACTGGCTCGGCGCCATCGCCATCGGGCCGGACCGGCGGGCGAGATATTCCATCCCCATCCACGCCTTGCCCAACAGCGATGAAGCCCGCGTATTGAGCGTCACTGCCCCGGTCACAGCCCAGGCACAGCGGATCTGGAGATGATCCTGCAAATTCTCGCCCACGCCCGGTAGATGATGGACGCGCTCGATGCCGAGCGCCGCCAGCTTGCCGCCATCGCCGATGCCCGACCGCTGGAGAATGGCGGGTGACCCGATCGCGCCTGCGCTCAGCAATATCTCGCCCTCGGCCCGTGCCGCGCACGCCTCGCCATCCAGCAGGAAGCGTACCCCGGTCGCGCGCCGCTGCTCGATGATCACCCGGTCGATACTCGCCCCGGTGACAACGCGCAGATTAGGTCGTTTCATCGCCGGGCGCAGGAAAGCATCTGCCGCGCTCCAGCGCCGCCCGCGCTTCTGCGTCACCTCGAAATAGCCCGACCCCAGATTGTCGCCGCCGTTGAAATCATCGCTGTGCGGCACGCCATATTGCCGCGCGGCTTCGCGAAACTTCTCCAGCAAGTCCCAGCGCAGCCTTTGCCGCTCCACCCGTATCTCGCCACCCGCGCCATGCGCCTCGCTTGGCCCCCCGAAATGGTCCTGTGCCCGCTTGAAATAGGGCAGCACATCGTCCCAGCCCCAGCCGATATTGCCCGCCTGCCGCCAGCCATCATAGTCGCGCGCCTGGCCGCGCATATAGATCATACCGTTGATCGAGGAGGAGCCGCCCAGCACCCGGCCACGCGGATAACCGATCGACCGGCCGCCCAGCCCCGCTTCCTCTTCCGTCTTGAGGCACCAGTCGGTGCGCGGATTGCCGATGCAATAAAGGTAGCCGACCGGCACCTTGATCCACAGCCAGTCATCCTTGCCGCCCGCCTCCAGCAGCAGGACGCGGGTTGACGGGTTCGCGCTCAGCCGGTTGGCCAACACGCACCCCGCGCTGCCAGCGCCCAGGATGATATAATCATAGGCACCGAAATCGCGGGGCATCGCCTCTCCCTCTCCGCCCGCGACCATGGCGCGAAAAGGTCGCCCGCCGCAAGCCGGGCGGGCGATATGTCAGGTCATTCCGTCGCGCGACGATGCTTGTGCCTCATCTCCCCTCCCCGACGGGGAGGGGTCGAGGGAGGGGGAGCGAGGCGAAGCCGAGCGTCCACGCCGGCGGCAGCACACCCACACCCAGCCTCCCCCTCAAAGGGGGAGGAGCCTTATGGAGCGCCACTATCGTCGCTCACGCCAGCCCGCTAATCGTGCGGGCGCAGCGACCGGTTGAGGCTGTCCAGCACTTCGGCGATCGGTTCGGTCACGGTTACGCTGCGGCCTTCGCCAAAGCGGATGCGGGTGCCGTCATTGACCGACGAGACGAAGGTGACTTGCGACGCGTTGACGGCGGTTTCGGTGCGGTCAGTGCCCACGAACATGACGAGCATGGCTTCCTCTCCTTTTTATGGAAGCACAGCCTATCGCCATTTGCGCGCGATGCCAGAGGGATTTCTGCCGATCGTCAGGTTGCGCGGATCGCCATGATGAAACCACCCGCGCGCGCCTCCAGCCGATGGGCTTCCCCGGCCAGCCTTTGCGCGACCGATTGCATCGCCCGCGCACCCATCACTGTCGCATCCGCATTGCCGCTGATCGCCTGCGCCCCGGTGCGGATATGGTCGCTGGAGGACCCTGCCTCCGCCACGCTGTCGGCAATGGCGCGGCTGAAGGCGGCCTGCCGGGCGACCGCGTCAAAGAGCGCTGCGGACAGGCGGTCGGCACGGGTCATGGCCGCGTCCATATGCATATGCCCCGCCGCCACATCGGCCACGGTCGCGCGGACATGCGCGATCCGCCCGGCTATGCCCGCTGCGGCATCGCGCGTCTGCTGCGCCAGCGACTTTACCTCGCGCGCGACGACGGCAAAGCCCTGCCCTGCCTCGCCCGCCCGCGCCGCCTCGATGCTGGCGTTGAGCGCCAGCATCGCTGTTGCCCCCGCGATGCTGTCGATCAGGGCGACGACCTCGCCGATATTTTCCGTTTCGGTCCGCAGCGCCTCCCCCTGCGCCATGCCCGCGCGGCTGCGCGCGGCGGCATCGCGCATTGCAGCGCCTGCATCGCGGGCCTCGCTCTCCATCGCCTGGAATATCTGGCCCAGTTCGACCCCGCCCGCCGCGATGCCCGCCAAACGATCGGCCGTCTGCGCAGCGGCCACCGCCATCGCCGCGCTGTCCGCGCCATCGCCCGCCGCGCGCTCCGCCGCTTGGCTCGCGAGCGCCGACAGCTGGTCGGCCATCGCCACCATGTCCGCGATCAGCAGGGCGACATCGCCCTGAAAGCTGGCGCTTTCGCGACGGATCTGTTCGACCCGTTCCGACCGCGCCAGCGCCACCCGCGTGTCGCGCTGCGCGGTCAGTCGAAGCAGCAGAGTGCCATCCAGCACCCCGGCATAGCGCCCATCATCGGTCACGATCAGCCCCTCGCACCCCGTCCCTTGCGCGGCGTAGAGATCGACAAGCCGGTCCACGCTCACGCGCCGGTCCACATGGGCGCAGGGGCGGACATGATCGTCCAGCCGCCCGCCAAAACTGGGGTTGCGCAGCAGGGCATGGCCGAAGGGATTGAAGAGGATGCGACGCATGTCGCGCTCGTAGATCGCGCCGACCGGCCGGTCGCCTGCATCCAGCACTGGCAGCAGACGCAGGGCGGAATCCTGCTGGAAACAATCCACCGCCTCACTGAGCGGACGCCCCAGTCGGATCACCGGCTTGTCCTGCGCCAATGGCAGCTCGGCCAGACCGGGTGCCTCCGGTGGAGATATAGGGGCGTGAAACATGGCCAAAGCCATAGCGGCCCAATGGTAAACGAGCCGTTAGAATTTCATGACACTTTTGTTACAAGTATCTGTTTTTACTGTCTTTTACACAGATTCACCGGGCTGGTAGCCAAAGGCCTGTTTCGCCAGTTTCACCACCGCCGGGTCAGCGACCGGGAAATCCATCGGCACCAGCGCCTCCAGCCGTTCCGCGACATAGGTCAGCGCGGCGATGCGACCACCCTTGCGGTGATTATTGTCGATGACATGCCAGGGCGCATGCTTCGTATCGGTCTTTTTGAACATGGCGTGCATCGCGTCCAGATAATCCGCGCGCCTCGCCCGGTTGCGATAATCGTCCGCGCCGGTTTTCCAGCGCTTCCACGGCGTGTCGAGCCGTTCGGCCAGTTGCTTGTCCTGCGTCTCCTGCGTGATGTGGACGAACAGTTTGACGATGTTCATGCCCGCGTCGATCTGCTGCTTTTCAAAGGCATTGATCTCATCATAGCCGCGTTTCCAGTCGGCCTTGCTGCAAAAGCCCTCGACCCGCTCCACCAGCACCCGGCCATACCAGCTGCGGTCGAAGATCGCGATATTGCCGCTGGCGGGAAGCCGCGTCCAGAAGCGCCAGAGGAAATGATGGTCCCGCTCCACCTCATTGGGGGCGGCGATGGGATGGACCTGATAGAAGCGCGGGTCCCAGTCGGCCGACATCCGCTTAATGATCCCGCCCTTCCCCGCAGCGTCCCAGCCCTCCAGCAATATGACGCTGCGCCGCTTGTGCAGGATATGCGCGACCTGAATCTTGGCCAGCCGTTGCTGGAGCGCGGCCAGCGTTGCGTCATAATCGCCGTCAAATTTCGGCGCGGATTCTTGGGTCGCAAGGTCGATGGTCATCTTAGCTGATTCCAATGCAGGGGATGCCATAGGTCGTCATCTGGCGATCACCTGTCATCACCGTAGCACCTTCTGTGCGGGCCTGCGCCAGAATGAGGTGGTCGAATGGATCGCCGTGTCCCTTGGGCAGCTTTTCCAGCGCTTCGAGGTGCGGTCGGCGAATATCGACCACCGACATTCCCGCACTATCGATGGCATCGAGCACGGCCGTACTGGTCTCGTCGAGCTTACCGATCCGATATTTGATCGCGACTTCCCAGGGCGTGGCAATGCTAACGAGGATTTCGTTGTTCCCGCCGGCGATCATGGCACGACTGCGAGATCCCAATCTGGGATCATCTCGCAGCCACCAGAGTACCACATGCGTGTCGAGCAGCAGCCTCATTCAGGCTTCGGATCATCATGATCCCAGCGTTCAAACGATTCCCATATGTCGGCTGGCCACTCTTCGAAGTCATCGGCGATCCACATGCCCCGCAAGGCACCGGGCTGCCGGGGCTTGCCGTCCCGCGTATAGACCCATTTGCCATCGACCAGCCATGGTGGCCCGTCGACCGGCGGCGGGGACAGCGCCTGCTGCGGCGGCGCGATATATGGCATCGGCATGTCCCGCACCTCCTGCAACTCGCCCGTGTCGCTCAGGCTGGCCAGATAATCCTTCACCAGCGCCGATAGCGACGTGCCGAGTTCCGCCGCACGGATACGCGCCTTGCGGTGGGTTTCGTCATCCAGAGCGATGGTGACATTCTTCATGCCTAACGCAGTATCACAGTTTCACAGCTGGCGCAATCACCCCTTCGCCTGCGGCTCCACCACGCGGACATGCAGTTCGCGCAGCTGCTTGAACTCGGCGGCGCTGGGCGCGCCCATCAGCAGGTCCTCGGCCTTCTGGTTCATCGGGAACAGCGTGATCTCACGCAGATTCTGCGCCCCGCACAGCAGCATCACGATGCGATCGACGCCCGCGGCCATGCCGCCATGGGGCGGCGCGCCATACTGGAACGCGCGATACAGGCCGCCGAAGCGATCCTCGACATCCTGTTGGCTGAGGCCGACCAGCTCGAACGCCTTGACCATCAGTTCCGGCGACTGGTTGCGGATCGAACCCGACGCGATCTCGAAGCCGTTGCAGACCATGTCATATTGGAAGGCGTTGATGGTCAGCGGGTCCTGATTGTTCAGCGCGTCCAGCCCCCCCTGCGGCATCGAGAAGGGGTTGTGCGCGAAGTCGACCGACTTTGTATCCTCATCATATTCGTAGAAGGGGAAATCGACGATCCAGCACAGGTCGAACCGGTCCTTGTCGATGAGGTCCAGCGTCTCGGCCACGCGGGTGCGGGCTAGGCCAGCCAGCTTGGCTGCCTGCGATTCCTTGCCAGCGGCAAAGAACACGCCGTCATTGGCGCCAAGGCCCAGCGCCGCGACCAGCTTGGCGGTGGCTTCCTCGCCATGGTTCTTGGCGATCGGGCCGCCCGGCACGCCATCCTTGATGTTGATATAGCCAAGGCCCGAATAGCCCTCGCCCCGCGCCCAATTGTTCATCTCGTCGAAAAATTTGCGGCTGCCAGCGCCAGCGCCCGGTGCCGGGACCGCGCGGATCACGCTGCCGCTTTCGACCAGCGAGGCAAAGATGCCAAAGCCCGAACCCACGAAATGGTCGGTCACGTCCTGGATGATGATCGGGTTGCGCAGGTCCGGCTTGTCGCTGCCATATTTCAGCAGCGCCTGCGCGTGCGGGATGCGCGGGAAGCTGCCCGCAGGCGTCACTGGCTTGCCGTCGGCAAATTGCTCGAACACCTGGGCGATCACCGGCTCCATCGTGTCCCACACTTCTTCCTGGGTGACGAAGCTCATTTCCAGATCGAGCTGGTAAAATTCGCCCGGCAGCCGGTCGGCGCGCGGATCTTCATCGCGGAAGCAGGGGGCGATCTGGAAATAACGGTCGAAACCCGCGACCATCAGCAACTGCTTATATTGCTGCGGCGCCTGTGGCAGGGCGTAGAATTTGCCCGGATGGATGCGGCTGGGAACCAGAAAGTCGCGCGCGCCTTCGGGGCTGGACGCGGTCAGGATCGGCGTCGAATATTCGGTAAAGCCTGCGCCCTCCATCCGGCGGCGCATGTCCGAGATGATCTTCGTGCGCTTGACGATATTGGCGTGCAGCGTCTCGCGCCGCAGGTCGAGGAAGCGGTAGCGCAGGCGGATATCTTCGGGATAGTCCTGCTCGCCTGCCACCGGCAGCGGCAGTTCGGCGGCGGTGGACAGGACGGTGACGGCGTCGGCTACGACCTCGATCGTGCCGGTTTCCATCTTGGGATTGGTCGCTTCCGGCCCGCGCGCCACGACCGCGCCGTCGATCGTCACCACCGATTCGAGCCGCAGCCCCTCCAGCACGCGCAGCGCCTCACTGTCCGCCTTTGCCACCACCTGGGTAATGCCATAATGGTCGCGCAGATCGACGAACAGCACCCCGCCATGGTCGCGCTTGCGATGCACCCAGCCGGACAGGCGCACGGCCGTGCCGACATCGGCTTCACGAAGGGCGCCGCAGGTGTGGGTGCGATAGGCGTGCATGGCGTTTTGGTCTTTCAGCTTCGTTTTACGGAAATGACAAAGCCCTGACGGCAGGCTATGGGCATAAGGTCACTACGACCAGCCCGCCAGGGAGCGGGCCTGCCCATAATAAGATCGATGACCATATGCAAATCCATCCGCTGATTACCGACAGCAAGACACTTTCCGATTTTTGCGCCCGTATCGCCAAATCCCCCTATGTCGCCATCGACACGGAATTCATGCGGGAAAACAGCTATTGGCCCGAACTCTGCCTGATCCAGGTGGCCGACGCGAACGAAGCCGCCGCCATCGACCCCAAGGCGCAGGGAATCGACCTCCAGCCCCTGCTCGACCTGATGGTCGATAATGAGGATGTGCTGAAAATCTTTCATGCCGGCGGGCAGGACATCGAGATCGTCCACAACCTGACCGGCAAAACCCCGCACCCGATGTTCGATACGCAGATCGCGGCGATGGCGTTGGGGCTGGGCGAACAGATTGGTTATGGCAATCTGGTCGAGGCATGGCTGGGCGTGCAGCTGGACAAGGGCGCGCGCTTTACCGACTGGGCGCGCCGCCCGCTCGACAAGCGGCAGATCGACTATGCGATCGGCGACGTCACCTATCTCATCCAGATTTTCCCCAAGATGCTGGAAGAGTTGCGCAAGACCGGGCGCGGCGACTGGCTGGACCAGGAAATGGAGCGGATCAGCGATCCCAGCCATTATGAAACGCTGCCCGAAGATGCGTGGAAGCGCGTCCGCATCGCCAGTAAGAAGGCCGATGTGCTGGGTCGCCTCAAAGCGCTGGCGGCATGGCGCGAGATGGAGGCGCAGGACAAGAATCTGCCGCGCGGCCGCATCGTCAAGGATGAGACGCTGGCCGACATCGCCAGCCACCCGCCTCGCACGCAGGACGATCTGGGCAAAGTGCGCGGCCTGTCCGCGACCTGGCGCACCAACGACATTGGCGCACGGCTGATGGCGTCGCTGGCCAAGCATCAGCCGCTGGGCAAAGACGAAATGCCAGACCGCGAACCCCGCCGTCCGGGGTTGGGCAAGGATGGCGCGCTGGTCGCCGACCTGCTCAAATTGCTGCTCAAGATCCGGTCGCGCGACATCAACGTTGCCTCCCGCCTGCTGGCGCGCAGCGACGATATCGAAGCGCTGGCGGCGGGCGTGCGCAACGACCTCTCGATCCTGGAAGGCTGGCGCTATGAACAATATGGCCGCGACGCCGTTGATCTGGTCGAGGGGCGGCTGGCCTTCGCGGTCAAGGGCGGGCGGCTCAAGATGACGCGGACGGAGTGATCCCCCACACCCGTTCGCCCAGAGCGTGTCGAGGGGTCAGGCTGAGCGAAGTCGAAGCCACTTCCCCCGGATCAAATCCGGGGTCAGCAGAAGGCTTCGACTTCGCTCAGCCCGAACGGGGAATGGAAATTGGGTAAGGAGAAAAACATCATGCACCGCATCCTGTCCCTGACCGCCGCGCTTGCGCTCACCGCCTGCGCCACCACGACCCCGCCAACCGCCACGAACGGCCCGTGTAACCACGACACACTGGCCCGCTTCACCGGGCAGAAGGCGAACGCGGAAACCGGCGCGGCCCTGCTGGCCGCATCGGGTGCCAAGACGCTGCGCTGGGGCGGCCCCGGCATGGCGATGACCATGGACTTCCGCCCCGACAGGCTGACCGTCAGCTATGACGAGGCGATGCTGATCACATCGGCGCGCTGCGGGTAAACACGACAGCCGTTCGCTTCGAGCGAAGTCGAGAAGCCGACACGCCCCGTTTCTCGACTTCGCTCGAAACGAACGGGCCTTAGGACAGTTATCCATGACCGCGACCGCCGACCTTGCCATCCGCATGGCCCGCGCGACCTTCAACCGCGCGCTGGCCGATGCGAACCTGAGCGCCATCGGTCCGCTGCTTGCCCCCAATGTCGTGCTGGTCGCCGGCACCGACAGCGCGCTCATCACCGGACGCAAGGCGCAACTGATCACCTGGAAACGCGAATTTGCGGCCAAAGAGCGGCTCATCTACACTCGCACGCCCGACACGATCCTTGTCTCTCCGGTGGAGCCGATCGCGATGGAACAGGGCCATTGGCAGGGCTTGGCGACGGGCAGCGGCGCAATGCTCGCTTCCGGCACCTATAGCGCGAAGTGGCGCGAAATGGGTGGCGCGTGGATGATCGAGGCGGAGATTTTCCTGACGCTGGCCTGATCGGGATCGTTGCGGACCGTCTGCCTGTTCCCCGGCGACGTGCGGGACGGGGAACAGCGCCACTCAATAGCGCCCTGTCCCCTTATTGCGCAGACTTTCGCGCCTGCGCCCGGCGGGCAAAGATATTCAGGCATTCCACCAGCGTCGAGAAAGCCATCGCCGCATAGATATAGCCCTTTGGCACATGCACGCCGAACCCGTCGGCGATCAGCACCGCGCCGATCATCAGCAGGAAGCCGAGCGCCAGCATCACCACGGTCGGATTGCGGGCGATGAAGTTGGCGAGCGGGTCGGCGGCCAGCACCATTGCGCCCACCGCCACCAGCACGGCGATGACCATGACCGCCAGATTGTCCGTCATGCCCACGGCGGTAAGGATCGAATCGAGCGAGAAGATCATGTCGAGCAGGATGATCTGCACGATCGCGCTGCCGAAAGTGATCGTGGCCACGCTCTTCTTGTCCAGCACATCGTCACCGCCCGACGGATCGACGCTGTGGTGAATTTCCTTGGTAGCCTTCCAGATCAGGAACAGGCCACCGGCAATCAGGATCAGGTCGCGCCAGGAAAATTCGGTCTCGAATGTCGGCGCGCCATATTGGTTGAGCGGGCCGACAATCCCCAGATCAAACACCGGCGCAGTCAGGCCGACGATCCACGCGATCATGGACAGCAGGACAAGGCGCATACCGAGCGCCAGACCAATGCCGATGCGGCGCGCCTTTTGCCGTTGATGTTCGGGCAGCTTGTTGGTCAGAATCGAAATGAACACCAGATTGTCGATGCCCAGCACCACTTCCATCACTACCAGCGCGACAAGCGCGGCCAAAGCGGTGGGATCGGTAAAGGCGGTAAGCAGGCTGTCCATGTTGATCCTTCCGTCCGGTTTTTCGGCACGCCATCGTAACGACAGGAAGGTCCGCCGGTTCCCCGCGACACACTTTGATACATGACGACGTTGTCATGAAGAAAACCAAAGCCCATGCGACTGGACGGGGACGATCGAGTCGCTTAGCGAATACCCGTTCTTCTCTTCATGCTGCGGCCTTGTCGCTGCGGCCTTCATGCCCCAAGCGAAAGGCAGCCCATGGCCAGAACCACCCTCACCCGTTTCCTGATCGAACAGCAGCGGCTGGCCAATGCGCTGCCCGCTGAATTGCGCCTGCTGATCGAAACCGTGGCGCGCGCGTGCAAGACGATCAGCCATTCGGTCAGCAAGGGTGCGCTGGGCGAAGTGCTGGGCAGTCTGGACAGCGAAAATGTGCAGGGTGAGGTGCAGAAGAAGCTGGACGTGATCGCCAACGAATTGCTGCTCGACGCCAATGAATGGGGCGGGCATCTGGCCGCCATGGCGTCTGAGGAGATGGAGACGATCCACCGCATCCCCAATCGCTATCCCAAGGGCGAATATCTGCTGCTGTTCGATCCGATTGACGGGTCCAGCAATATCGATGTTGATCTGTCGGTCGGCACGATCTTTTCGGTGCTCAAAGCCCCCGACGAATGTGCCGGGCGCGAAGTGACGGAGGAGGATTTCCTCCAGAACGGCCGGGCGCAGGTCGCTGCGGGCTATGCCATTTACGGGCCGCAGACGCTGCTGGTGCTGAGCGTCGGCACCGGCGTGCATGAATTCACGCTGGACCGCGAAATCGGCAGCTGGGTCATGACAGATCGCGACATGAAGATGCCGCAGGGCAAGTGCGAATTTGCAATCAACATGTCCAACCGCCGCCAATGGTCGCCCGGCGTCGCCCGCTATATCGAGGAGCGTGTGATGGGCGCCGAAGGGCCGTGCGGCGTGGATTACAACATGCGCTGGACCGCCTCCATGGTCGCAGACGTCCACCGCATCCTCAAGCGCGGCGGCATCTTCATGTATCCCGCCGACCACCGCACGCCGGGCAAGGCGCGGCTGCGCCTGATGTATGAAGCCAATCCCATGAGCTATCTGATCGAGCAGGCAGGTGGCGCGGCCACGGACGGTTTCATCCCGATCATGGACGTCGACGCCACCAGCCTGCACCAGCGCGTCGGCGTGGTGCTGGGCGACAAGGCGGAGGTCGAACTGGTCACCGCCTATGGACGGGAATAGTCGCCTGGCGGCGTTCCTGTTTGGCAAAGGCTTGAGAGCCAGAAGCGATTTAGACTGCACATCATCCTCCCCTTTAAGGGGAGGTGGATGGCCGCAGGCCAGACGGAGGGGTGTCACCCTCTCGATAGGGCAACACCCCTCCGTCATCGCTTCGCGCTGACACCTCCCCTGCAAGGGGAGGATAAGGAGCGGTGCAAAGCTGCTCGATTTCGACTGTTGATCAAGAAAGTGGGGGAGAGCGAAGTGTCGCTCAATCCCCCTTGCTATGGCCTCGCCTTGCCGGTCTTACCGGCGGCCCCTCTCCAGAAACATTTTATATGGCGCGGCTGTAGCCCAATTCGCCTAGCCCAAGCCGAGACCAAAAAAAGGGCCGATCCGCAGACCAGCCCAAAAAGTTTAGGAGAGGATGCCTGAAAGGCACAGTATTTATGTCGTCCAGGCGTAATTTTCGCAAATGCGAAGGGTGAAGGCGCGATTGCGAAAATTGCAATCGCTTGCCGACATTTTAACCATCCGCGGGCCGAATCGAGTCGCGGATAAAGCAAATGTCAGGGCTTTGTCCTTACGCTCAGGCCAATGCATTATCGCCGCGACATTGACGGACTGCGGGCATTGGCGATTCTGCCGGTGCTGCTGTTCCATGCCCATGTGCCGGGCTTTGGCGGCGGTTATGTCGGGGTCGACATTTTCTTCGTCATATCGGGCTATCTGATCACCGGCATCATCGCCCGCGAAGTCGATGAAGGCCGCTTCTCGCTGGCGCGCTTCTACGAGCGGCGCTTCCGGCGGATCGTCCCGGCGCTGGGGCTGATGATCCTGATCGTGCTGGGCTTAAGCGCCTTACTCTATCTGCCCGGCGATCTGGAGGGGGTGCCGCGATCCGCGCTGGCCGCGACCCTGTTTGCGTCCAACCTGTGGTTCTTCACCGACACTGGCTATTTTGCGGGCGGCGCGGACGTCAAGCCGCTGCTCCACACCTGGTCGCTGGCGGTGGAGGAGCAATATTATATCGGCTTCCCGATCCTGCTGATGATCATCGCCCGCTTCGCCCCGCGCTGGCGCACCGGGGTGGTCGTGGCCATTGCGGCAGGATCATTGGCGCTGTCGATCGCGATGCAGCGCGATACCAGCGGGTTCGCTTTCTACCTGCTGCCGACCCGTGCGTGGGAGCTATTTGCCGGGGCTTTATTGGCGCTGGGGGCTGTGCCAGCGTTGCGGGGCCGCTGGTTGCGCGAGGGCGTGGCATGGGGCGGGATCGCCGCCATTGCACTGGCGGTGGCTTGCTATGATCGCGACACTTTGTTTCCCGGCTTCGCCGCCCTCGCCCCGGTACTGGGTGCGGCCGCGCTGATCCATAGCGCGCCGGGGACCAGCGCCGGGCGGGTACTTGGCTGGTCGCCGCTGGTGGGCGTGGGGCTTGTCTCCTACTCGCTCTATCTGTGGCACTGGCCGGTCATCGTGTTCACCGAATATGCGACCGACATGGCGGTGGCGGGCTGGACCTGCATGGCGGTGATCGCCGGGTCGGTGATCGCGGCGATCCTGTCCTGGCGCTTTGTCGAACGCCCGTTTCGCGATTCGCAGGCGATGCCGGCGCGGACGATTTTTCGCTTTACCGACGCGACGATGGCGCTGCTGTGCGGCCTGTCGCTGGCCCTGCTGGCGGCGGGGCCATGGCCATCGCGATTTGCGCCGACGGTGCTGGCGCAGGCGGCGGGGCGTAACGACATCAGCCCGGAGCGCAAACGCTGCCACGACATATTCGCCCGTGGCGCGCGCGCCTGCGTGCTGGGCGCGGCGGGTGCGCCCGATGCGATGCTGTGGGGCGACAGCCATGGGGTGGAACTCGCCTATGCGCTGGCGCTGGAGGCGAAGGCGCAAGGCCGGGCGCTGGTGCAGCGCACGACGTCGAGTTGCCCGCCGGTGCTGGGCTATGACGCGCCCAAGGATGCGCGCTGTGCGGCGGCCAATCGCGCCGCCTTTGCGGCGTTGCGCGCCGATCCGGCCATCCTCCGCGTCTATCTGGCCGCGTTCTGGGCCAATGGTGATTTTGATGATCCCGGCTTTGTCGCCAGACTGGACCGCACCATCGCCGCGATCCGGGCGGAGGGACGAGAGGTCGTGCTGATCGGCCCGGTGCCGCCGCAGCCCTTCGACGTGCCGCGCCGTCTCGCTCATCTGGCGCGCGCCGGGCAACTGACACAGGCGGAGGGTGTCGCGCGATCCTGGGTGGACGGGCGCACCGTTCATTTGCGGGCGCTGTTTGCGCGATGGCAGGCGCGCGGGGTCCAGCTGATCGATCCGGTCTCGGCGCTGTGCGATGCCCGGCACTGCGCGATCGAGCGCGACGGCAAGCCGCTCTATTTCGATTCGCATCATCTGAGCGTAGCAGGCGCGCGGCTGGTGATTGCGCGGGGTGGTTGAACCCTATTCGGCCGCCAGCGCATAGTCAGCGCGCGGCAATTCGTTCGCCAGCGCTTGGGCGATCGCCGTGATGATCCCCTGCATCCGGGCAAGACCCGGTCCCGGTTGGTCCAGCGCCTCATCGAGATAAAGGCTGCGATCCACCTCTATCTGGATCGCGTGCAGCCCGCTTTCGGGTCGCCCATGGCGTTCGATCAGATGGTCGCCCGCATAGGGATGATTTTGCGCCGCGACGATGCTATGGCCAGCGGCGACATCGCCCGCCAGCGTCATCAGCCGGGTGGAGGCGCTGCGTCCGAAACGATCGCCCAGCACGATGCCCGGCGCGGCCTGCCCGGCGGCAGGTGGCGGCAAGGGCGGCATGGAATGGAGGTCGATCAGGATCGCATGGCCATGCGCGTCACGCGCCGCCGTCATCAACCGGGCCAGTTCGGCATGATAGGGGCGGTGGATCGTTTCGATCCGGCGTTGCGCCTCGCTCCACGCCACCGGCTTGTGCCACAATTCATGCGCGCCAACCATGCGGCGGGGAATGAGGCCCAGTCCGCCGCGCAGCTTGACGCTGCTCTGAAGCGCGGCATCGCGCGGCACGCCGACGAGCATGGCAGGGTCGATTTCGCGCTCATGGCGATTGAGGTCGATCAGCGCACGGGGGGCGCGGGCGACGACCATAGTAAAGCCGCGCGCGATCAGCGGATGGACCAGCAGGTCGGCCCAGCGATCCTCCAACCGTTGCAATTGGTGCCGCCGCACGCGCGCCTGGGCCAGTAAATCGGACGGGTAGTCGCGCCCGGCATGGGGCACCGAAAGAATGATGGGCCGGTCGGGGATGGCGGGGCCAAATCGGTCGAAACCCGCCTCTGTCCGGGCGGGAGGATGCGGCGCGGGACGATCCAACGAGGCTCCTTTCACCAGCTTGCCCAAAAATGGTTACTCGGCTGGATAATCTTTACACCTTGTCGCATATATCGGTCAGGGACGCCACCCTGACGGGGGCATGGGGGACAAGCCGGAAACGGCAACAAGAGTAGCTGGCGCAATGGTTCGCATATTACTGGCCGAAGATGATGAGAGTATGCGGGTCTATCTGGCGCGCGCGCTGGAGCGGTCCGGCTATGAGGTCGTGGCCGTCGCGACCGGCACGGAAGCCCTGCCGCATATCGCGTCGGACCGGTTCGACCTGTTGCTGACCGATATTGTGATGCCGGAAATGGACGGGATCGAACTGGCGCAGCACGCAGCGTCCGTAGCCCCGGACATGCGGATCATGTTCATCACCGGCTTTGCCGCCGTGACACTGAAAGCCGGAAAGGCCGTGCCGCAGGCCAAGGTGCTGTCCAAGCCGTTCCATCTGCGCGATCTGGTGCTGGAGGTCGAACGGATGTTCGGTAGCGAGAGCCTGACCGGGCTGAACTGAACCCGGCCCCTCAATCCTCGATCACTTCCTCCATATCGGGCGTGGGATTGAGCGGGATGCCGGCCATGGCGGCGACGAATCGCTCCCGGTCCAGCCCCTTTTCCCAAGCCGATACCACCACCGTCGCGACGGCATTGCCGATGAAGTTGGTGAGCGCGCGGACTTCGCTCATGAAGCGGTCGACCCCCAATATCAAAGCCATGCCAGCCACCGGCACCGACGGCACGATCGACAATGTCGCCGCCAGCGTGATGAAGCCCGCGCCGGTCACACCCGCCGCGCCCTTGGACGAGATCATCGCCACCAGCAGCAGCAAGACCTGCTGTTGCAGGGTCAGGTCGACATTGCACGCCTGCGCGATGAACAAAGCCGCCAGCGTCATATAGATATTGGTGCCATCGAGGTTGAAGCTGTAGCCGGTCGGCACGACCAGCCCGACCACCGACTTGCGGCACCCGGCCCGCTCCATCTTCTCAATGAGGCTGGGCAGCGCGGCTTCGGACGAGGATGTCCCCAGCACCAACAGCAATTCGGCCTTAAGGTAACGGATGAGGTGCAGGATGTTGAAGCCCGCCAGCCGGGCGACAGTGCCCAGCACCACCAGCACGAACAGTAGCGACGTCAGGTAAAAGGTCGCGACCAGCCCGGCCAGATTGGCAAGCGTGCCGACGCCATATTCGCCGATGGTGAAGGCCATCGCCCCGAACGCCCCGACCGGCGCCGCCTTCATCAGAAAGGCGACCAGCTTGAACACGGCGTGGCTGGCCGATTCGAGGACCGCCATCAGCGGCGCGGCCTTGTCGCCGATCATGGTCAGCGCGATGCCGAACAGGATGGCGACGAACAAGACTTGCAGGATGTTGCCGTCCGCGACCGCCGACACCATGGTCGAAGGAATGATGCTCATCAGGAAGCCGGTGAGCGTGGTTTCATGCGCCTTGTGCGCGAAGTCGGCGACCTTGCCCGCATCCAGACTGGCCGGATCGATATTGAGACCCGCGCCGGGCTGCACCAGATTGGCGACGATCAGCCCGACAATGAGGGCGAGTGTCGAAAAGGTCAGGAAATAGGCGAAGGCCTTGGCCGCGACCCGGCCGATTGCGCCCAATTCCTTCATCCCGGCAATGCCGGTGACGATAGTCAGGAAAATGACCGGCGCGATGATCATCTTCACCAGCTTGATGAAGGCGTCGCCCAATGGCTTTAACTGCACGCCCATATCGGGGAAGAAATGGCCGATCGCGACGCCCAGCGCGATCGCGATCAGCACCTGGACATAGAGCTGGCGATACCATGGCAGACGCGGCGTCGTCTGGATCGGCGAGGATGGCGATGGCAGCATATGTCTTGGCGTCCCCCTGTTTGCGCCGCAGCATATGGGCCGTCCCTGCGCTGTCCAGAAGAATGTCGCACCCTTGCAATTTCCCGCTTGCGCAGGTCCAGTCCCCCGGCTATTGGCCCAACTCCCGTGGGCGTATAGCTCAGTGGTAGAGCACTGTGTTGACATCGCAGGGGTCGCAAGTTCAATCCTTGCTACGCCCACCATGACAAAGCCCGTCGCCTGTTTTCAGGTGGCGGGCTTTCTCTTTTGCCACAGGCGGAGGACCAGATGATCCCGGTTTGCGAGACGATTTCGGGCCAGCGCCTGTTGTTCGTGATGGCGGCGGATGCGGAATATGGGCCGCAGTTGCGCGCCCGATTCGCGCCGCTAATGACGGGCGTGGGTCCGATCGAGGCGGCACTGGCGACCGGCATTGCACTGCACGACATGGCGCGGGTGGATGCCCTGCCCGATCTGGTCGTGTGTCTGGGATCGGCAGGATCGCGGGTTTGCGCGCTGGGCGAGGTGGTGCAGGTCGCCAGCGTGTCGTGGCGCGACATGGATGCGTCGCGACTGGGGTTCGTGAAGGGCGTGACGCCCTTTGTCGATCATCCGATCGATCTGCCGCTGGTGACGCCATTGACGTTGCCGACTGCGCGGTTGTCGACCGGGGCCAATATCGTGGGTGGCGATGAGTATGCCGCGATCGACGCCGACATGGTGGATATGGAGACGTTCGCGGTCGCCCGCGCCTGCGCCCGCTATGGCGTGCCGCTGATGGGGCTGCGCGGCATTTCCGATGGGCCGGGCGAGCTGGCGCATATCCATGGCTGGACGGCGTTGCTGGGCCTGCTGGACGAACGGCTGGCAGCGGCGGTGGATCAGTTGCCGGGGGCGCTGGCGAAATAGCGACGGACGGAGGTTAGTTAGTCGCCCTCAAACGTCATGACCGCCTGTGCGACGATGCCGTCCGCTTCCAACGCCGCCATGCCGCCGAGATCGGGCAGGTCGATCGCAAACAGCGCCATCAGGACGCTGGCCCCCTGTTCGCGCAGCAGCTGCGCCGCGGCCAGCGCCGTGCCGCCAGTGGCGATCAAATCATCGACCAGCAGCACGCGCGCGCCCTGCGGCACCTGGCCCTCATGCAGTTCCAGCCGGTCGGTGCCATATTCCAGAACATAGTCGATGCCGACCGTCTTGCCGGGCAGCTTGCCCTTCTTGCGCACCGGCACGAAGCCTTTGCCCAGCGCAAGCGCCAGTACCGCGCCCAGGATGAAGCCGCGCGCCTCGATGCCGACAATCAGGTCCGGGTCGAGCGGGCGGGCGATATCGGCCAGTCGTGTGGTCAGATCACGCAGCCCCTTCCCATCGGCCAGCAGCGTCGTGATGTCGCGAAACTGGATGCCCGGCTTGGGGAAGTCGGGAATGGTGCGGATGAGGTCGGTCAGGTCGCTGGTCATGGCGTCGCTATAGAGAAAGGGCGCGGCTTCCTCAAAAGAAACCGCGCCCTTTGCTATGCTTGTCCTGTCGGACCGGCCGGTCAGGCGGCCTTTTTCTTGTCCGCCCAGATATTCTGATAGGACATATAAGCCAGGCCCGTCGCGATCAGCAGGAAGATCAGCGTCGCCAGACCCGCACGGTGGCGGTTTTCCAGCTTCGGTTCGGCAGTCCAGGTCAGGAACGCCGCGACGTCCTGCGCCATCTGGTCGACCGTCGGCTTCGTGCCGTCGCCATAGGTCACCTGACCCTCCGCCGTCAGCGGCGGTGCCATGGCGAGGTTCAGGTTGGCGAAATAGGGGTTGTAGTGCAGCCCCTCCGGCGTCTTGGCATCCGGGAACTCCTTGAGCAGTTCAGCCGGTTGCGCCTGATAGCCGGTCAGCAGCGAATAGACATAGGCGCTGCCATGATGGCGGGCCTTGGTCATCAGCGAGAGGTCTGGCGGGATCGCGTTGTTGTTCGCCGCCGCCGCCGCGACATTGTTCGCGAAGGGCTTGGGGAAATAATCGGACGGCACAGGCTCGCGCGTGGAGGCTTCGCCCGTGGCCGGATCGACCGACGGGGTCTTGATCGCCCACTGCTTGGCTATCGCCTTCACTTCGGCTTCATTATAACCGAGCGCTTCAAGATCGCGGAACGCCACGAATTTGAGGCTGTGGCAGGCCGAGCAAACTTCCTTGAACACCTGGAAGCCACGCTGCAGCTGCTGCTTGTCATAATGACCCAGCGGCCCGTCGAACGAATAGGCCACATGCTTGGGCAACTTGTGGAAAGCCTTTTCCACGGTCGGTACTGGCGGTTCGGAGACATAAGCCACCGCACCGATCAGGAAGGAGATGAACAGCCAGCCTGCAAAGAAGAGGCCGACGAGGAATGCGCCAATGCGAACCATGGTCTTGTCTACCCCTTATTCGGCCGGGACCGCGACGGTTGCGCCGTCGGTCTTGCCATATTTTGCCAGCACAGCCTCGGTGATCGAGCCGGGCAGCGGCAGCGGCTTTTCAAAGCGCGAGATCAGCGGAAGGATGATCAGGAAGTGGGCGAAATAATAGGCCGCCGCGACCTGGCTCATCATCACGAAAGGCTCTTCCGCCGGCGCACCGCCCAACCAGCCCAGGATCACCACGTCGAGGCAAAGGATCCAGAAGAACTTGTTGAAGGTCGGCCGATATTTGCCCGACCTTACCGGCGAGGTGTCGAGCCAGGGCAGGAAGAAGAGCAGCAGGATCGACGCGAACATCGCCAGCACTCCCAACAGCTTTGCGGGGACGAAGAAGAAGTCCACGGTGAAGGCGCGCAGGATGGCGTAGAAGGGCCAGAAATACCATTCCGGCACGATGTGCGCGGGGGTCGAGAGCGGGTTCGCCTCGATATAGTTATCCGGGTGGCCCAGGAAGTTGGGGGCGAAGAACAGCAGCGCACAGAAGGCGATGAGGAACACGCCCGCGCCGAAGCCATCCTTGGCAGTGTAATAGGGGTGGAACGGCACAGTGTCCTGCGGTCCCTTCACTTCCACGCCAGTCGGGTTCGAGGAGCCCGGAATATGCAGCGCCCAGATGTGCAGGATGATGACACCGGCAATCACGAAGGGCAGCAGGAAGTGCAGTGAGAAGAAGCGGTTGAGCGAGGCGTTGCCGGGGGCAAAGCCGCCCAGCAGCCAGGTCTGGATCGGTTCGCCGACCACGGGGATCGCGCCGAACAGGCCGGTAATCACCTTCGCGCCCCAATAGGACATCTGACCCCAGGGCAGCACATAACCCATGAAGGCGGTCGCCATCATGAGCAGGAAGATGACGAGGCCGAGCAGCCACACCATCTCGCGCGGCGCCTTGTAGGACCCGAAATAGAGGCCGCGGAAGATGTGGAGATAGACGACGATGAAGAAGAAGCTGGCACCGTTGGCGTGCGCATAGCGCATCAGCCAGCCCGCATTCACGTCCCGCATCGTCTGTTCGACGGTGCTGAACGCGACGAGATCGTTCGCGCCATAATGCATGGCCATGATCACGCCGGTGACGATCTGGATCATCAGCGCCAGACCGGCCAATACGCCGAAGTTCCAGAAATAGTTGAGGTTGCGCGGCACGGGATAGCCCGCACCCACAGCGTTATAGGCGAGACGCGGAAGCGGCAGCTTCTCGTCGATCCACACCATCACCGGATTTTTCGGCGTATATTGCTCAGCCCAGGGAAAGCTCATCGTTTCTTACCTCAGCCTACGAGAATGGCGGTGTCGGAAGTGAAGCTGAACTTCGGCACTTCCAGGTTCTTGGGCGCGGGGCCTTTGCGGATGCGCGCAGCGGTGTCGTAGGACGAACCATGGCATGGGCAGAAATAGCCGCCATATTCGCCCTTATTCTCACCTTCGCCCGCGCCCAGCGGCACGCAGCCCAGATGGGTGCAGACACCCATGGTCACCAGCCACTGCTTCTTGCCGTCGACGGTGCGCTCTTCCAGCGTCTGCGGATCGCGCAGCGTGGAGGCGTCCACCTTGTCGGCTTCGGCGATTTCCTTTTCCGTCAGCTGGCGCACGAAGAGCGGCTGGCTGCGGAAGGTGGTCTTGATCGCCTGACCCGGCTGGATCGCCGAAAGATCGACTTCGGTCGATGCAAGCGCCAGCACGTCGGCGCTGGGGTTCATCTGGTCGATCAGTGGCAGGACGACGGCGACAGCGCCAACGCCTGCAAAACTCACCGCAGCGATGTTGATGAAATCGCGACGACGCACCCCATCATCGCCGGATAGACCCGTGCTGTCTGTATGTTCAACGATCGCCATGCATCTCAAACCCTTGCAAGAACGTCCCTGATCCCGCCGCAGCACCGTTATCGGCACCTTTATATCAAGGAATTCGGATAGCCATGCGAAATGGCCCCGCCTTCCCCCCGGCGTGGTTCGCGGGCCTGATAACCTCAGTGCGCGCTCTTTGCCAACAGCAAAGTCACGCACCCTATGACAATTTGCCCCGCTGCATTATGGCGCGGGTCATGCGTATAGCCCTTTACCAACCCGAAATAGCGGGCAATGTCGGCGCGATCCTGCGCCTGGCGGCCTGTTTCGCCGTGCCGGTGGACATCATCATGCCGACCGGATTCGCTTTCTCCGACGCACGCCTCAAACGCGCCGCCATGGATTATGGCGCGTCAGCCGATGTCACGCGCCACGCCAATTTCGCGGCGTTCGACGCGGAACGGCGGGCGCAGGGCCGCCGTCTGCTGCTGATGAGCGCCCATGCGTCCCAGCGCCTGCCCGACGTCGCATTCCGCGCGGACGATGTGTTGCTGATGGGATCGGAAAGCGCGGGCGTACCGGAGGCGGTGCGCGATATTGCCGATATTCGCATCCGCATCCCCATGGCGGAGGGGTTTCGATCCTTGAATATCGCCGTTTCCACGGGCATCGCCGTCGCCGAAGCCCTGCGCCAGACCGGAAAGTTCCCGCAATGACCCCTGCCCCAATAACCCCAGCCCGCGTGCCCACCGTTCCCTTTGCCCTCGATTCCCGGCAGCAGGCCGCGCGCACATGGTTCGAATCGCTGCGCGACCGAATCTGCGCCGCGTTCGAGGCGATCGAGCGGGAGGCGGGTAGCGATGCCAGCTTTGCCTACACCCATTGGGACAGGGAGGCCGAGGGGCAGGCACCGGGCGAAGGCGGTGGCGGCGTTCGCGGCGTGATGAAGGGCAAGATATTCGAGAAGGTCGGGGTCAACGTCTCCACCGTTGGCGGCGAATTCGCCCCCGGATTCGCCCAGACGATCCATGGCGCGGACGAAAATCCCGCCTTCTTCGCCACCGGCATCAGCCTGGTCGCGCATATGGCCAATCCCCATGTCCCCGCCGTGCATATGAACACGCGCTATCTGGTGACGACCAAAAGCTGGTTCGGCGGCGGCGCGGACCTGAACCCGCCTTTGCCGCGCGAGGAGGATACCGCATATTTCCATGATGTGCTGAAAAGCGCCTGCGACGCGCATGACGCGGCCTATTATCCGCGCTTCAAGGCATGGGCCGACGACTATTTCTACATTCCCCATCGCGGCGTCCATCGCGGGGTCGGCGGGATTTTCTACGATCATCTCGAATGTGCCGACGATGCAGGATTCGACGCGAACTTCGCCTTCACCCGCGCGGTGGGCGACGCCTTTCTGGACGCCTATCCGCCGATCGTGCGGCGGCGCATGGGTGATGCATGGAGCGAGGCGGACTATGCCGCGATGCTGGAATGGCGCGGCCGTTATGCCGAATTCAATCTGGTGCATGACCGGGGGACGCTGTTCGGCCTCAAGACCGGGGGCAATATCGACGCGATCCTGATGAGCCTGCCGCCGATGGCCAGCTGGAGCTAGGCGCGATGGCGCTGATTGCGGTCGAACCGGGCATGGTGGCGGCGGTCGTCACCCATCTGGAAATGCGCGAACGCCCTCGCCCCGCGCCGATCCCGCCCGCGCCGTTGCAACTGGTGCGGTGGAAGGTGGCGAAACTCGACACCTATCGCGCCCTGTTCCGCCGGGTGGGTGAGCCATGGCTGTGGTTTTCGCGGCTGGTGATGCGCGACGAACCACTGGCTGCGATCATCCATGATCCGGCGGTAGAGATTTACGCCGTGACTGACCCGCGCGGCATAGAGGTCGGGCTGCTGGAGCTGGATTTCCGCTCTATGCCCGACTGCGACCTCAGCTATTTCGGGCTGGTGCCGCGATTAAATGGCAAAGGTCATGGCCAATGGCTGATGGCGCAGGCCAAGGCGCTGGCGTGGCGCAAGGGGGTGGAGCGCTTACGGGTCCACACCTGCACCCTCGATAGTCCGGCGGCGCTGGGATTTTACGTCAAGGCCGGGTTCGTGGCGACGAAGCGCGAGATCGAGACATTTGCCGATCCGCGCCTTGCCGGCATTGTACCACGTGACTGTGCGCCGCATGTGCCGCTGCTGGATCAGGCCGCCGACGCCTGACGGTAGAGGCGGGCGATCATGACCAGCATGTAGACCTGAATCACGGTCGAGATGGCGGCGGCGGCAACCCCGCCAGCCAGCCGCGCCGCTTCCGCGCCACCAATCAGGCTGCCGAGCAGGCCAAATATCGCCTGCGACGCTGTACTCGCAACCGCCGACAACAGGGTGATGATCAGGATGAAGGCCAGCAACCGCCAGAAATGGCCGCGCGTGAGCGCCCATGCCTGACGCAGCGAGGGCATGACGCCCGCACTGCCGTCGATCACCACCGGATTGAGCAGCATCAGACGGATACTGGCAAACAGCGCGACCCCGGCCAGGCCGAATCCCAACAGGGCCGCGACGCCCGCCGCCAGCGCCTTCGACACCAACGATAACAGGACCATCACGATCACGACTGCCAGCGCAGCCACCAGCAGCGCGCCGATGACGGCCAAGGCCGTACCGATCAGCACTGGCAGGCGATGGAAGCCGAGGCGCAGAGCCTCGCCAACGCTGATGCCCGGACGCAGCGCGAGCGCGAACAAAGTGAGCGAACCGAACCAGACGAGGAGAATCGCAACCGTCAGCCCCAGCCAGTAGCTGGCCGGAACCGCTGGCATGGCAGAGGCGGTCGGTGCCAGCGACCAGGCGGCCAGTTCCGGCGGGGTCATTTCCTGCAGGATCAGGCCGGGCAGCGCCACGAACAGCAGCGCCACCGGAAACAGCAATGTGGCTTCGCGGGCGACGAAGGCCACTGCCTCCTCCCACGCCTTGCCGATCGACATCGTCGCCATATCTTGAATTGCCTGCCTGATAGCTGCGTAAAATCGGGTGGAGACTTGATCGCTCGTCCGGCCCAAGTCAAGGAAGGGTCATGAGCCAAACTCCTCCCTTTCCCGCTGACGTTGAATGGCGCGTGGACAGATTGCCTGTCGCTTACCCGCAAGCGCTGGCGGACATGGAGGCGCGGGCCGCCGCGATCCATGCGGGCGAGGCGGGTGAGCGGGTCTGGCTGATCGAGCATCCGCCGCTCTACACCGCGGGAACCAGCGCCGATCCCGCCGAACTGATCGACCCGCGCTTTCCCGTGTATGATGCCGGGCGCGGCGGGCGCTATACCTATCATGGGCCGGGGCAGCGGATCGGCTATCTCAACATCGACCTTGGCAAACGCGGCAAGGATGTCCGCAATTTCGTCCATCATCTGGAAGGCTGGATGATCGCGGCGCTGGGCGATGTCGGCGTGGCCGCGCGGCGGGCGGAGGGGCGGATCGGCATCTGGACCGACGACGCGCAGGGGCGCGAGGCGAAGATCGGCGCGCTGGGCATCCGGGTGCGACGCTGGGTCACGCTCCATGGCTTTTCGATCAATGTCGATCCCGATCTGTCGCATTTTACCGGCATCGTGCCGTGCGGGATCAGCGACTATCCAGTCACCAGCATCGCCGCGCTGGGCGGCAGCGCCTCCATGGCCGCGCTGGACGAAGCCTTGTACGCGCATTTCCCTGCTTTTCTCAATCGCTTGGGCCGATGCGGCACGGGGGTTGAGCAATGCGGGACGGACCGCTAGGGTCTGGCCTTTCGCCGGGCGGAGGCTGCCGGGCCTGAAGGAGAGCCGGATGCGCCGGAACGCAAAAATTGTTCCTTTCGCCATGCTGTTCGCACTCGCCGCCTGTGGCAGTGCCGATAAGGGCGGCAACAAGGTCGAGATGAAGGATATGGAAGTGGTGGATGGCACCGCGACCGACGCCATGACCGATCTGGACGGGGTGCAGAGCGAAGGCACGGCGGTCGCGCTGCCGAGCGGCAATGCAGCCGACAATGCGGGCGCTGCGGCGGCCAAGCCTGCTGCCGAAAAGGCGCAGGGCGAGGATGCCGAGGTTCTGGCCGATCAGTGACGGTTCAGGTCTGATAGTGTTGATCGAGAGAATATGAGGGGGACATATACCGTCCCGTTGGAGAGTATCGTTTCATGAGCTTCCGTTCCCCGTTGCGCCCCATCCTTGCGGGTCTGGCGCTGGCCGGCGCGCCAATGATGGCGCAGCCTGCCGCCGCACAATTTTTCTGGTCTCCACCCGACCTGTCCGCGCCGCCGCTGACCGATGCGGCCGCCGCGACGGCGATGGGCCTGCCGGGCGCCAATGCCGCCGAGATCAAGGCCGGGCTGGTGTGGAATCTGCGCGCCGCGCTGAATATTGCCGCGCTGCAATGCCAGTTCGAGCCGACGCTGCTGGCGATCAGCAATTATAATGCGATGATCGCCCATCATGATGCAGAGCTTGATTCGGCGCAGACCGTGCTGCTGGGTTATTTCCAGCGCACCGTAGGCAAGGGACGGCCGGGGCAGGCCGCGTCGGACCAATATGGCACGCGCATCTATTCGGGTTACTCTACGGTGCAGGCGCAAAAGGGCTTTTGCCAGGCGGCGACCGTCGTCGGGCGGCAGGCGATCTTCGCCGATCGCGGCACGCTGCATGAAGTGGCGCGCAACGGCCTTGCCTCGATCAAAAAGTCGCTCGTGGTCGCGGGTGAGCAATATTATGGATCGCCGGGCTACGACTATAGGGTCGCTATGCCCTCCTTCTCTCCCCAATGCTGGAAGAAGGGCGTCCTGCTGCCCGCGTGCCAACAGCAATGGAATGCGCAGACGGGCGTGACGCAGCCTTAGAGCGCGATGATTTCTGGGTGAAACTCCCAACCTCCGTTCGTTTCGAGCGAAGTCGAGAAACCGAGCGCAGGGGTTTCTCGACTTCGCTCGAAACGAACGGATCACCGTAAAGCCATCACGCTCTAAGTCCGCGCCTATCGCAGGCCCAGATATTTATGGGCCTGCACCGTCAGCCGCCAGCGCGGGCGGTCCATGACCAGCGCGATCGCGGCTCGGGCATTGTCCTGCGCATGGGGGTCATCGAGCGGCTGGAGCAGATGATGGGCGAAGGCCCATTGCTCCATTGCTGCGACGTCGGTGAGCGAGTGACCGCCGCCCGGCTGGGGCCAGACCAGCTTCAACTCATGGCCTTCGCGCTGCACGACCTGGCTGCCCGCCTTGGGGCTGATGCAGATCCAGTCGATGCCGGGATGGACCGGCAGCGTGCCGTTGCTTTCGATCGCGATGGTGAATCCGCGGGCGTGGAGCGCATCGACCAGCGCATCATCGACCTGTAACATCGGCTCTCCGCCGGTCAGCACGATATAGCGGCCCGGCTCGCCCTCGCCCCAAAAGCCCAGCGCAGCGTCGGCCAGCGCGTCGGCATCGGCGAATTTGCCGCCGCCATCGCCATCGGTCCCGACGAAATCCGTGTCGCAGAAGCGGCAGATCGCTTGCGCCCGGTCCTGTTCGCGCCCGCTCCACAGGTTGCAGCCGGCAAAGCGCAGGAACACCGCGCGCCGCCCTGCCTGCACCCCTTCCCCCTGAAGGGTCAGGAACATTTCCTTGACCGCATAGCTCATCGTCCGCCGCCGTTCAGGGTCGGGTGGCGTAGATGGTGGGGTCGGGCAGGCCCGCTTCCTCAAATCCCTTGGAGCGCAGGCGGCAGCTGTCGCACAGGCCGCAATGCTTGCCGTCGGGCGTCGGGTCATAGCAGGACCAACTGACCCCGGCATCCAGCCCCAGGCGATGGGCTTCGCGCACGATATCCGCCTTGCTCATATGTTGCAGCGGGGCGTTGATGCGAATCGGGTGGCCTTCCACCCCCGCCTTGGTGGCGAGGGCTGCCATGGTCTGGAAGGCGTCGATAAATTCGGGGCGGCAATCGGGATAGCCCGAATAATCGAGCGCGTTGACGCCGATGAAAATGTCGCTGGCCCCCGCCACTTCGGCCAGTCCCAGCGTCAGCGACAGAAAGATGGTGTTGCGGGCGGGCACATAGGTGACGGGAATGTCGTCGCCCACCCCGCCTTTCGGCACGGCGATATCGGCGGTCAGTGCCGATCCCCCAAAGGCCGTCAGGTCAAGCGGGAGGACGATATGGCGCATGGCGTTGAGCGCCTGCGCGACTTTGCCAGCCGCGCGCAATTCAACGCGATGGCGCTGGTTATAGTCGATCGACAGGGCCAGCAGATGATAGCCAGCCTCACGCGCCAGACCGCCCGCGACCATCGAATCAAGGCCGCCCGATAGCAGGACGACGGCGAATTTTCCTTCATTGGCACCCATGGCCCCGCGCTACCGCCCGCGACGCGCCAGTGCAAGCATGGTGCGCTTATTGGCAGGCACCGATGCGCCGGGCTTCCATCGCAAAGGCGAAGGGCGCGCCATCGGCGATCCCCTGCGAACTGATCTGGACCAGCCGGGGGGTTTCGACGCGCAGGTCGGTGCGGCCATTGCCCGCCGCCGCGCAATCATAGGTGACGGTCGCCATGGTGGCGGCGTCGCTGACGACGAAACTGCGGCACAGCCTTCGGCCATGGCGAATCTGGAGCAGCTGGCGCAGGTCGGTAACGCACAACTTGCGTATTTCCCCGCCTTCGCCGCGTTCGTGCAATTCCCATTGCCCGGTTTGCAGCGGACGCAAAGCCGCGAGCGTCGGGACATGGGCTGCCCCGGCCCAACTCGCCATCATCATCGCTGCCGCGACGGCCAGCGTCCGCAGTCCGTTCCTTGCCATGATCCTAGCCTGTGTCCCGCCATGGGTCGCGCGCCGGGTGAGCCGCAATCCAGTCATCCGACGCATGACGCGCAATTACGGCATTTTGATAGCGCGAACGGACGGCCTTGCCCAAATTACAAATATCGTTAGCGAAATGATTGCGCTTAATGGGTCGTGAAACTGTCAAGCGCCAATGGGAAGATGCGCGAGCAAAAGGCGCAATCGACGCCGATAATGCCGTCACTGTCCGCCATGTCGACCCGCTCCTCCGCCGGGAAGCGGCCGATGACATCACGAATATGGGCAATGTCGCAGCGGCACCCCTTGGCCAGTGGCGACGGATCGGTGACCCGCACTTCCGGTTCCTCATGGAACAGGCGCCAGACGATGTCGGTCAGTGGCAGCGCCTCGTCGGTCAGTTCCGCCTTGCCCAGCGTGATCCCCAGCGCCTGGACATGCTCCCATTCCGGGTGATCGTGGCGGACATGCAGCCGCTCCCGCCCCACTTCGCCTTCGGGCAGATGCTGGATCAACATGCCACCGGCTATGCAGCCCTGCCCGGCGTCATGACGGGTGCCCATGCGGATGATGCTGGGGATTTGTTCGGACTGGAAGAAATATTGCTCGGCCGCATCGGCCAGCGTTTCGCCATCCAGCGGCACGATGCCCTGATAGCGTTCGCCGGTGACCGACTGGTCGAAAGTGATGGCAAGATAACCCTTGCCGAACAGGCCGAACAGCGTCGGATCAGGGCCAAGCTCGGCCAGCCGGTCGGCGTCGAACTTGGCATAGCCGCGCAGCTCGCCATTTTTATAGTCCGCGACCAGCAGCCGCACGACGCCATTTTCGGTCTGCGCCTGAAGCGTCAGCTGGCCGCCCGCCTGCTTGAGCGTGCTGCCCAGCAGCGCGGCCAGAACCAGCGCGGACGCCAGTAGCCGCTCGATCGGCGGGGGGTAAGCGTGAGCGGCCAAGACCTGATCCAGCACCGGACCCAGCCGCACGATTCGCCCGCGCGCATGACGCGACGGGATGGTGAAGCCGATGGCATGGTCGATAGGGGAAGGCAGGAGCTTTGTTCCTTTTGATCCATTCGCCCCCGGACATTCTCCGGGGGCGAATGGGAATGTAGTGCCCGAATATAGGGCGGCTCTAAAGCTTTCCAAGCGCCCAGAGCAGGACCGACTTCTGACCATGGATGCGGTTTTCCGCCTCGTCCCAGATCAGTGACTGTGGGCCGTCGATCACCTCTGCCACTACTTCCTCGCCACGATGGGCGGGCAAACAGTGGAGGAATTTGGCCTGTGGCCTGGCCCCGGCCATCAGCGCGGGCGTGACCTGATAGGGCATCATGGCCGCCAGTTTTTCTTCCGCATGGGACTGGCCCATCGAAATCCAGGTGTCGGTGACGACGACATCCGCGCCCGCCACCGCCGCGACCGGATCGCGGGTCAGGGTGATGCGCGCGCCCTGTTTTTCCGCGACCGCGGCGAAGGCCGGATCGGGATCATAGCCCTGCGGCACGCCGATGCGGACGTCGAACTTCAACAGGCCCGCCGCCTCGATGATCGAATGGAGGACGTTGTTGCCGTCGCCCAGCCAGGCCCACTGGCTGCCGGGCAGCGCCAGCCCATGTTCCACCACGGTCAGCAGGTCCGCTACGATCTGGCAGGGATGCGACAGGTCAGTGAGGCCATTGATGACCGGAACGGTGGCGTAATGGGCCATCTCCTCGATCTTGGCATGATCGTCGGTGCGGATCATGATCGCGTCGCACATGCGGCTGAGCACGCGAGCGGTGTCGGCAACTGTCTCGCCCCGGCCCAGCTGGCTGGTCGCCCCGTCGAGGATCAGCGATGTGCCGCCCAACTGGCGGATCGCCATGTCGAAACTGACGCGGGTGCGGGTCGAGTTTTTCTCGAAGATCATCGCCAGCGTGTGACCCGCGAGTGGCGCATCAGCGTCGACGCGACCCCTGGGCCAGCTGGCCCGCGCGGCCTTGCGGTCGATGGCGTCGGCAATCATTGCGGCGATGGCGTCGCCGCCTGCGTCGGACAGGTTCAGGAAATGTCTGGTCATTGGAAGTTTTCTCCGCTTCCAACCGCCGTTCGTCCTGAGTAGCCATTGAGCGAAGTCGAAATGGCGTATCGAAGGAATATGCTTCGATACGGGTCTTCGACTTCGCTCAGCCCCTACTCAGCACGAACGGGGTGTATGTTCAGGCCGCCTGGGCCTCCGCATAGCTGCGCGCGCCGGCGGACAGCTTTTCGATACATTCGGCGATATGGCTTTCGTCAATCACCAGCGGCGGCAGGATTCGGACGACATTCTGCCCCGCCGACACGGTCAGCAGGCCATGATGGTCGCGCAGATGAGCGACGAAGCTGCGCGCCTCGACACTGTCGCTCAGCTTCACGCCCAGCATCAGCCCCATGCCGCGCACGTCCTGGAACAGGCCGTCATGGTTGGGGATCAGCTGTTCCAGTGCCGCGCGCAGGCGTGCGCCGATCGCCTTTACATGGTCCATAAAACCGTCCGACATGACTTCTTCCAGCACCGCCAGACCCGCCGCCATGGCAAGCGGATTGCCGCCATAGGTGGTGCCATGGGTGCCAAACACCATGCCCTTGGCCGCTTCTTCGGTCGCCAGGCATGCGCCCAGCGGGAAGCCTGCGCCAATGCCCTTGGCCACCGACATGATGTCGGGCGTGATGCCATATTGTTCATGCGCGAAGAAGGTGCCGGTGCGGGCATAGCCGCACTGGACCTCATCCAGGATCAGCAGCAGGCCATGATCGTCGCACGCCTTGCGCAGGCCGGTCAGGAATGCGTGGGTAGCGGGTGTCACGCCGCCTTCGCCCTGCACTGGTTCCAGCAGGAAACCGGCGGTGTTGTCGTCAATCTGTGCCAGCGCGGCGTCCAGATCGTTGAACGGCACCACGGTAAAGCCGGGCAGCAGAGGCTCGAAGCCGTCGCGCATCTTGGGCTGGCTGGTGGCCGAAATCGTCCCCAGCGTCCGCCCGTGAAAGGCATTGTCGAAGCTGATGATCTTGTGCCGGTGCGGCTGCCCGTTCACATAATGATAGCGGCGCGCGGTCTTGATCGCGCACTCGACCGCTTCGGCGCCCGAATTGGTGAAGAACACCGTGTCGGCAAAGGTCGTATCGACCAGCTTCTGTGCGAATTTCTCGCCCAGCGGCATCCCGTAGAGGTTGGACACATGCATCAGCGTCGCGGCCTGATCGGCAATCGCCTTCACCAGCTTGGGATGGCCATGACCCAGCAGGTTCACCGCGATGCCGCTGGCGAAATCGAGATAGCGCTCGCCGCGCTCACCGATCAGATGGCACCCCTCGCCTCGCACCGGACGAACATCGCACCGGGGGTAAACGGGCATGAGCGGCGTAATCGACATGAGCCTTCCCTTTCTGGGCTTGATGCGCGTCCTTGCACGAAGGACTGATGGTACAACGCAAAAAGGCGGCCCCCGCCGGGCCGCCCTTTGCGAGCATCGCCTATACAGACGCCCTGTTGGGGGTGCAACCCCGCAACACAGGCCATTCGGGTAGCTGTGGCCTTACCCGATCTGGTTCCAGGCGTCGGCGATTTCCGCGACCAGTTCGCGCGCCTGATCGACCGGCTGCGCCGACCTTTCCTTGGCCCCGACCAGCAGCAGGCGGCGTGCTTCGCGGTAGATTTGCGCCAGACCCACGGAAATGTCGCCACCCTTGTCGAAGTCGAGGCTCGATTCGAGCGCGAAGAGGATCGACATCGCCCGCGCCTGCTTGTCGGACACTTTCATCCGGTCGCCATTGCGTTCGGCCAGTGCCGCCGCGTCCATCGCGATCAGCAGTTCGTCGAACAAGATCTTGACCAGCGCATGGGGGGTCGCGCCTTCGGTCCGGCTGCCCGAATGGACCGCCGCATAGCGCCGCGCCGCCGTGTTGCCTGCATAACCCTGATTATAGAACATCGTCGTCGCGTCCCCGGTTAATTGTCGCTGTTGTTCCAGATTTCAATCTGCTGATCGAGATAGCTCTGTGTCGCCTTGAGCGCGGTCAGCCGCGTTTCCATCTTGGAATAGACGCTGGTCAGCTGCGCTTCGTAGTTGGCCATTTGCGTGTCGAGCTTTTCCAGCTGCTCGGTCAGCGTTTCGGCCAAAGCCTTATATTTGGCCTGCGCCTGCACGAATGTGCCGTCATTTTGCTGAATCGTATCGCGCACGCTGTCCATCAGGCCTGCAAGCCCCGGCGTGGTAGCCGAAGAGACGGCCGGATTGAGCAGCTGGGTAATCGCGGCAGGATCGGCTGCGATCGCCTTGTCCAGCGTATCGGTATTCAGCTTGAGCGTGCCGTCGCGGTTGGTGGCGACGCCAATGTCCGACAGCGTCTTGTACGCGCCGGTGGCCGACAGCGCCGTGGATGTCATCGCCGACAGCTGACGGCGCATGTCGCGGATCGACGCTTCGCCATTCAGCACGCCTGCGGACGATGAATCGGCCCCGGTGCTCGTTGCGGCGTTCAGCCCTTTGAGCAACGTATTATAGGCGTTGACGAATTCGACCATCAGGTCGCGCAGCGACGTCGTGGGTTCCGTACTCGCCAGTGTAACCGTGGTCCCCGGTGCAGCCTTGTTCAGGTCGATCCGCAGATTGGCGATCGCGGTATCCACGGTGTTGCTGGCATAATGTTGTTCCACCCCGTCCAGCTTGATGATCGCATTTTGCGGCGTGGCTTTCGACACCATGGTCGCGCTGTCCGTGCCATTCCATGCGAAAGCAGCAAGATCGACACCGCTGACCGATGTAAGCGAGAAATCATTGGCTGCGCCGGTCGCGCCCTTCATCACCAGCCGCGTCCCCTGCGTATCCGTGACGACGGATGCGGTGACGCCAAGGCCCGATGCGTTGATCGCTTCGGCCAGGCCCGTATAGCTGTCGTTGGTTGCGGTAATCGTGATGGCTGCGGTGGAGCCGCCGACCGTGAGGGTCAGTTCGCCCTGCCCTACCGCGCTGGCGGCCGTTGCGCCGGATACCGGGTTTGACGCCAGGGTGCGGGCGGAGGCGAGTTGCAACACTTCGAGTTGAGCCGGTAACCCTTTGGGCACGCCACCCGGCAGCAGGCTGACCGAGGCGATGCTGGGGTCGTTGGACGCCGGGGTGCCGGCAAAGCCGGTGCCAGACAGCAGGCTGGTCAACGCATCAGCGAAGGTATCGAGCGAACTGGAGGCAGACGCCAGCGCGGAAATCCGCGCGCTGTTCAGGCTCTGCCGGTCGGTGATCACCTTTTCCTTGGGATCGCGCGTAGCGGCGACCAGGCTCGTCACGAGCGACCTGGTGTCGATGCCCGATCCGATGCCGAGCGCGGTGGTGATATTGCTGCTGACCGATTCCATTGCGCCGTCCCTTCAGAGGAAAGAACGGCGCTAGCGACAAGACCTTTAGGAATGATTTTCGCGCGCGCGGTCAGTTGGCGGAGGCAAGCACCTGATCGACCGTGCCGCGATTGACCGAGCTTTGGGCCATTTGGGCATAAGCCGCCTGTTCAACCATGCGCCGGGCGACCACGGCGGCATGTTCGACCGCTTCCTTGCTGGCGGGCGGCAGAGGCACCAGGATGATCGGCACCGGCATCAGCGCCTGAATCGCGCCTGCGGCGGCATCGATGCTGGGCGGGTTGGTCGCCGATCGCAGGTCAGCCAATATGTCGGCAATCTCGACATGGACCTTGGCATATTCAGCGGCGCTGGCGACATCTTCGTCGATCGACGCACGGTCGATCTGCGGCGCTGTGGTGCGCGCGCCAGGTGCTTCGCGATCCGATCGACCGCCTGACGCAGGCGGGACAGGCTGCACCGGGGACAGTGCACGCGGCGTTGCCCGGTCTATCGGCGATACTTCGCGGCGTGAACCATAGTCGCTCATGACGCACCATCATAATGCGTCCCCGTGAAGAGAGTACGGACGAGCGCAGCTAAACTTTAATTCACCACGACGGTTTTTTGCTGGCGCGACAGATGGAGGGCAAGAAGAATGGGGATAAGGCCCGGCCCCGGCACCCCGGCCATGCCCGCGACGATCTGAAGCAGGGGCAGGAAGAAGGCGAGCAAAGGACCGATCCGCCCCTGCCCCGCGGCCAGCGCCAGCACTGCGACGGCGGCAAGCGCCAGCGTGTCATAGGAGAGCATATAGGGGGTGGCCGAGACGGCGCAGGCGACGAACAGAAGATTGGCGCGCAGGTCGTGGAGTGCGGGGCGCTGGCGGAAGCGGTGCCAGACCAGCACAGCGGCAAGCAGCGCCAGCGCCATCTGGAGCGCGCTGGCGACCGGGATGGGGACGCCGATAACGCGCAGGTTCATGAACAGTGTCGGCATGAACGGCCCGGCGAGATGATCGGGATCGCTCAGCACCAGCGACTGGTTGGCAATCCCGGCGGAGACGTAGACCTGCCAGATGTCGATGCCCCAGATCAGCGCAACCAGCGCCGCCAGCGTCAGGCTGGACAGGGCAGCCGCAGCAAAGGCGCGCCAGTTGCCGGTCGCGACGAACAGCAGCGGGATCAGCAGGGCGAGCTGCGGCTTGACCAGCAGCAGGCCGACCAGCGCGCCTGCCAGCCAGGGGCGACTTTCGCGCCAGCGCAGCACGGTGAGCAGGATGGCGGCGGCAAGCAGGGCGAACTGGCCCGACATGATGCCGATCAGCGCAGCGGGCGCAACCAGAAGCAGCGCGATGATCCGCCAGTCGCGGGTCCACAGGCGTAACGCGACAGCGAAGCCGACAATGCCAGACGCGGTCCACAACAGGAGCGCGGGTAGATAGGGGAGCAGGCCGAACGGCGCGGCGATCAGCAGCGCAACCGGGGGATAGGACCAGAGCTGGCCGGGATAGCCAGCGCCGACGACGGGGCCAAGTGCCGCGAGATATGTCGGCATGTCGTAATAGCGGGCGGGGTCGGCTTGCCATGCGGCGCGGCCATACATCCAGATATTGAGGAAATCGCGCCCGACCACCAAAGATGTGCCGTCGCGCGGGATGCCGGGACCAAGGGTGAGCGTGAGGCAATAGGCCGGGACGAAGATCAGCAGCGTCAGGCCAGCGCCAATCCAGAGCAGGCGGAGCCTGTCCATGACGGTCGTTATCGTTTCTTGCCGTCCGCGTCGAAGCGCAGGTCGTCGGGGACGGTGATGAACGGGCGGTCCATTTCGCTCGCCATGCGGTTTTCGACCCGGAACACGAAGGCCAGCACGGTCGCAACCGCCATATAGAGGCCTTCATTGACGATCTGCCCGGCGCGCGAGGTGAAGTAGATGGCGCGGGCAAGTTCGGGATATTGCAGGACGGTCACGCCATTCTGGTCGGCCAGCTCGCGAATGGCGGCGGCGATCGCGTCGCTGCCGCGCGCGACCACAACCGGCGCGGCATCCACGCCGGGCTTGTAGCGCAGCGCGACGGCGAAATGGGTCGGGTTGGTGATGATGACGCTGGCTTCGGCCACGGCCTGCCGGGTGGAGCCGTTGAGCATTTCAAACTGACGGCGACGAATCTGGCCTTTGAGTTCGGGCGAGCCTTCGCTTTCCTTATGCTCATCCTTGATTTCCTGCTTGGACATGCCGAGCCGCTTGGCGCGCTGCATGATCTGCGCCGGGACATCGATGCCTGCGATCAGGAACAGGCCGCCCGCCATCACCAGACAGGTGAGGATGAACATATTGCCCAGGTCCGCCATGGCGGGCGCAATGCCCTGCTTGCCAAGGCCGATGATCGCGGTCAGCCGGTCCCAGATCATCCACACGCCGATGCTGCCGAGCAGCCCGACCTTGGCGATCGACTTGAGCAGTTCGATCAAGCCCTGGGTGCCGAATATCTTTTTGAGACCCGCGCCGGGGTTCATCTTCGACGCCTTGGGCGCGAAGGCACCGGGGCGGAAGCCGAGCGATCCCAGCAGGGCGGGCGCGGCGATGGCGGCCAGAAAGGTCGCCAGCATCACGCCCGCCACCGGCAGGGCGATGCCGGTCACAAGGTCCATCCCGCGTTCGGCCGGAGAAAAATCGACGATGTCGTCGCGCCGGAAGCGCAGCGCCTGGGTCAGCATGTCGGACAAAGCGTCGATGAGCGACGGCCCAGCCACCGCCAGCCAGCCGATGCCAGCCATCACCACCAGCGCCGTACCCAGTTCGCGCGACTGGAGGATGTCGCCCTTCTTGGCGGCATCCTGCAATTTCTTGGGTGTCGGTTTCTCGGTCTTTTCGCCGCCGCCGGGACTGTCCGCCATGGTCTAGCGTCCTTCCGCGATCGACTGGGCATGATCCAGCCCCGCCTTGAGCGCGACAGTCAGCCCTTCGCCCATGATCGGCGCGGCAATCGCCAGCAGCACCAGTCCCGCCATCATCGCCATCGGCATGCCGACCGCAAACAGGTTGAGCGAAGGCGCGGCGCGGGCCAGCATCCCCATGACGATCTGCACCAGCACCAGCGCAAAGCCGACCGGCAGCGCGACGGTGACGCCCGCGCCAAGCAGCGCGCCGCCAAATTCGACCAGATGCCAGACCGTATCGTTGGACAGCATCGCCGCGCCGGGAGGGAGCGCCTGATAGCTTTTGACCACAAACCCGGCGAGCAGCAGATGGCCGTCCATACCAAGCAGCAGGAAGGTGGCGAGGATGGAGAGGAATTGCCCCACTACCTGCGTCCCCTGCCCCGACGACGGGTCGACCATCGCCGCGAAATTAAGGCCCATGGCGTTGCCGATCGTTTCCCCCGCGACGAAGGCGGCGGCGTAACCGATCTGCACTGCGAAACCCATGGCAAGACCCGCCAGCACTTCGCCCGCGACCATCATCACGCCTTCAAAACTGGCGACGCCATCGGGCGGCAGGGTGATGGTGACGGTGTTGAGCGCGGCCAGACCCAGCGCGAGGCTGAGGATCAGGCGCAGTTGCAGCGGCACGGCGGGTGCGCCGAATACGGGGGCCGCGATGAAGGCCGCGCCGGGGCGGATCATGGCGATCAGCCAGACCCACAACTGGGCCTCTACCCCGGCGAAGCCCGGTGCGATCATTGCCCCTGCCTCACTGCAACAAGTCCGGTATCCGCTCGAAAATCTCGCGGGTGAAATCGACGATCAGCACCATGATCGACCCGCCGAACAGGGCGAGCATAGCGCCCACGACGATGATCTTGGGAATGAAGCTCAACGTCTGTTCGTTGATCGAGGTCGCGGCCTGCACCATGCCGATGACAAGGCCCGCGACCAGTGCGGGCAGCAGGATGGGCGCCGCAGCAAGCGCGGTGATCCAGAGCGCCTGCTGGGCCAGGCCCATGAAGAAATCGGCGTTTTCCATGCCCTACTTCCGTTCGCCCTGAGCGAAGTCGAAGGGTATGCCTGAGCGCAGCGAAGGCGCGGGCCTCGCCTCGCTCCGCTCGGCTGAAGGCTTCGACAAGCTCAGCCCGAACGGATGGTGGGTTATGGCGCAAATCATGTCGCGAACGACCCCGCCAAACTCCCCATGGTCAGCGCCCAGCCATCGACCAGCACGAACAGCAACAGCTTGAACGGCATCGAGATGATGGTGGGGGACAGCATCATCATGCCCAGCGCCATCAGCGTGGAGGCGACGACAAGGTCGATGATGAGGAAGGGGAGGAAGATCATGAAACCGATCTGGAAGGCGGTCTTGAGTTCGCTGGTGACGAAGGCGGGCAGCAGGATGGTGAAGGGGATGTCGGCGGACGTGCGGAAGGGCGGGGCTTCGGCGAGACCGGCGAACAGCTTGAGATCGCTTTCGCGGGTCTGCTTGGCCATGAAGCCGTGCAGCACCTTGCCCGACCGGCCAACCGCTTCCTCGATCGTGATCTGGCCCTTGCCATAGGGGTCGAAGGCCAGCTTGTTGATCTCGTCGATGGCGGGCCGCATCACGAACAGCGAGAGGAATAGCGAGAGGCCCAGCAACACCTGATTGGGCGGAGTCTGTTGCAGGCCCAGCGCCTGCCGCAGCAGCGACAGGACGATGATGATGCGGGTGAAGCTGGTCATCATGAGGATGAGCGACGGCAGCACCGTCAGCAGGCTCATGAGGATCAGGATTTGCAGGGAGAGCGAGAGCGAGCGACCGTCGCCCGAAATCTGGCCCATGGCGCCGCTCAGCGCGCCGCCATTATCGACCGGGGCGGCAGGCGCGGTCTGGGCAAAGGCGGGGGCGGTGAAAAGGAGAAGCGCCATCACCACCAACATCGCCATTACCGCGACGGCAGGAATGACGGATCTGGGTTTAGCGCAGGCGGGCATGGTCGCCTTCCGCAATCTTTTCGATGCGGCCGCGGGTGACGGAGAGGAGGATCTTCTTGCCCTCAAACTCCACGACGGCAAGCTTGCCGAATGCGCCCATCGGCAGCGCTTCGAGCAATTTGAGCGAGCGGTCACCCTGCGCGCCGATCATACCCGGCTGATATTTGCGCCACAGCCACAGCGCGCCAAAAGCCATGCCGCCGACCAGCGGCAGGAGGATCAGCAATTTGACGAAATACCAGACCATCATGAAGCCGCCCGCAGATTATGGTTAATGCCCTGCGTTCCGCAGTTTCGGCCCTTAAGGCAAGCGTAAAATCCGATGCGTGCGATCAGCCGCGTCGTTCGATGCCCGCCAGCCGGTTTTCGGTCGCGGCAATGTCGATGATGCGGATGCCATAGCGGCCATTGACGGTCACGACCTCACCCTTGGCGATCAGCGCGCCATTGACCATGATGTCGAGCAGATCGTCGGCCTGCCGGTCCAGCTCGACGATCGAGCCTTCGGCCAGGTCCATGACTTCAGCCAGGCGCAGCGAGGTCGATCCCACCTCCACCGACATGCGCACGGGAATGTCGGCCAGCAGCTTGAACTGGTGGTTGTTGGTCATCCGCCCGACCGGATCTTCTCCACGCTCCATGCGGGGGGCTTCGCTCATGTCACTCATTGGTCGGATCCTTGTACAATCTTTTCAATCTGGAAGGCGGCGCGGCCATCCTGTTCGCCGATACTGCCGCGCGCGACGATGCGGTTGCCCACGATCAGCGGCAGGCTGCGGCCGATGGTCACGGGAATGACGTCGCCGACCTTGAGCTGCATCAGCTCTGCCAGCGAGAGGTTGGGGCGGGCCAGCACGGTGCGGGCGGGCAGGCGAATGTCGCGCATCCGGCGGGCGATACGCGCCTGCCAGACGGGGTCGCTCTGTTCATCGTCGGCAGGCAGTTTGGTGCCCATCAGCGGCTCGACGGCGCGCAAGGCGGCGAGCGGAAAGACGAGATCGACCGGCCAAAGCTGATCGCGGGTGATGCTGATCATGAAGCGCTGGACCACCATCTGGTCACCCGGCTGGGCAGAGGCGGCAAAGCCGACCCCGGTTTCGCGCATGATCAGCGCCGGTTCCAGCGGCAATATGTCGGCCCAGGTTTCGACCAGGCGGGCGAGGAGGGATTCCGACAGGCGGGCGATCAGCCGGTCCTCGGTCGGCGTAAATTCGCCGCGCGGCGGCAAAGGGCGATTGCCGATGCCGCCATAGAAACAGTCGACCAGGGTGGAAATCATCGCCGCGTCCATGCGCAGCAGCACCTGCCCCTTGAGCGGGGACATGCGGTAGATGGAAATGCTGGTGAAGGCGGGCACCTGTGCCGACCAGGCGGCAAAGTCGAACAGTTGCGCATCCTGCGCTTCCACCTGCGGGCGTACGCCGCAGATCGGCTCCACCAAGGCACGGATGCGCCGGCCAAGCTTTTCGCCCAGCCGGTCCAGCCCCGACAGCATCATTGGTGCCTGCGATTCCCCCCGCCCGAAGGCGTAGGTCTGAACGTCGTCCATCTTGGTCCCCTGCCCTTCGGGTCAGGGGATTTCCCGACCTTTCAGACAGGCCTATTGAATAACGAAATTGGTAAAATAAACGTTATCAACACCGCCATAACCCGTTTTTTGCTTCAATATATCGTTAATAATGACCTTGATCTTGCCCTGGAGCGTCCGTTTGCCCTCCGGCGTCGACAAAGTCTCTTCCGGCTGCTGGGCGAGCATCATCAGCACCTGACTGCGGATCGCCATCTCGTGCGTCTTGATCGCATCGATGACGCGCAGGTCATAATAGGTCGATACCGCGACCGAAATCTGGGCGAAGGCGTCGGTGTCGGTCATGTTCGACGTGAAGGGGGTCTGGAGCTGGAAATAGCTTGCCTGATACGCGGCCGGATTGGCGGGCGCGGGCAGGTCTATGCCCTTGCCATGCGCGCCATGGGCCGCCGCTGCGCCTTCGCCATGCGGGACGGCATGGGCCTTGGCGATCTCCTCGGCGCTTTCGCCGGCCAGCACCAGCACGGGCTTGTTGGGATCTTCCTTTGGCCCTTCATCCTTGGGGCTGAAGAAACCAGCGGCATAGAGACCGCCGGCAGCGCCTGCGCCGCCAACCACCATGGCGATGACGATCAGCAGGATCATTTTCATGCCCCCGCCCTTTTTCTTCTTGGCCTTCGGCTCGTCGCTCATCGTTCATATCCCCCAGGATAGCGCTGGTCACGCATAGCGCGCGCGGATGGCTTGGCTGGCGGCGTCGCCAGTCTGCTCATGGTTAAGAACGGCAGGATCACCACCCGCTTTATGGGCGAGTGCGATATTTTCGCGTGGCTGCCAGCGGCCCTGCTGCTGCGACTGGCCCATGCCCGGCCCCGCGCCCTGCCCGTTGGCGGACTGGCTGTTTTGCTGGCCCGATTGCTGCTGGCCGGACTGTTGCTGGGGCGACTGGTCGGAGCGGCCAGCGTCGCTCGACTGCGGGGCGCGTTCGATCTTCACCTCGCTGATGCGGACCGCCGACAGGCCCGCGTCGAGGCGGAGCCGGTCGCTATCCTGACGCAGCGCAGCTTCGGCCATGTCGCTGGACACGGTGAGGCTGACCGCGGCGCCATCAATGCCCTGGCGGATATTGACGTCGATCGGGCCGAGCTGGTCGCTGCTGATCTGGAAGCGGCCCTGCGCGCCATTGGCGGACAGGCCGGCAATGTCGCGGGCCAGCCCGTCAATCCACTGGCCCGACACGCCCATATCGACAACCTGCGCGCCGAGGGTGGCGGAGAGATTGACGGTGGGGAGCGCGGCGGCGGCAGTCTGGGCGGTCAGCGTTGGCGTGACGGGCGCGGGGGCGACCGGTTCAGCGGTTTTGGCAATCGCGTCCGTTGTCGGGGCAAGGACGGCATCAGTGGGGGCCGTGCTGCTTTCAGCCACAGGCGCGGCTGCGGGATGCCGGGTCATGTGCTGGCGCGCGAACTGGAGCAGCGACAGGGCTTCCGCCTTGGCCGACACTGAGCTGGACATAGTGACGGGTGTTGCGATCGGGGCTGGGTCCGGCGCGGCTTCGGGCTGGGCTGGCTGGGCGATCGGAGTGGCAGGCGTTGCGATTGCCGGGGTGCCGAGCGGCTGGAACGCGGGCGCGACCGCAGCAGCCTGTGTTGGTGCGGGTGCGACCGTGGCTGGCGCAAGCCGGATGTCAGCCGCTTCCGCAGCGACGGGTACGCCTTGTGTCGGAATGGGGCTGACGACCGGGGCTGGCGCGACGGTGATATCAATGGGTTGTGCAGTCGGCGGCGCGGTCAGGTCCAAGTCCGCATTTGCAAAGGATTGCCGCACTGTAGCGACGGTCTGCACCGTAGCGGGGGATGCAACGCGCGGTGCGTCTGGCGATTGCTCTTCGGGGACGGAAGGCGGCGGCGCGGCAAGCGGCGTCATCACCATGGCGGGCGATGGGGGAGTAAGGGCGGACTGTTCGGGGCGTTCCGGTTCGGCGTCGGGCGACGCAGGCTCCGGGTCCGTCGCGGAAGCCGTGTCGGATGCCGCGGGGGGTGCGACCGGCGAGGACGCCACCTGGGCCGGGGTTGCATGATGTTGCGCCTTGGACGCCGGTTTGCCGGGCGTGGGATCGCTTTCCACGGGCAGGGCCGGGGCTGGTTGGGGCGCTGCATCGGTCATGGTCGGCGGGAGAGGATGGGCGGGCGTTGCTGCCACCTCAGCAGGGATGATGTGCGACGCGGCGAGAAGTTCCGCTACCGAGCCAATGGCCGCTGGCGGGTCGTCGGGGCGCTGCGCGAGCGGCTGGGTTGGTTCAGCGTTCCGGGCCGGCTCGGCGCTCCAGGCCGGTTCGGCGTCCCCGGCTGGCTCCGACACCGGCTGGGCCTGGGGCTGCGAGATGGGTAGCGGGCTTTGCGTAAGCGGCTTTGGCGCGGCGGTGATCGGCGCGCTTTGGGGCGGCGTGAAGGATGGCGCAGCAACCGGAAGCGGCAGGGCTTCGCCGTCCGTCTGGACAGGCGCATCCGGCAGAGGCGCATTGTCGCCCAGATCAGGTGCGGCAACGGGCATTGCCAAGGGCATCGTGCCATCGCCTTGTGGATCGCCCGCGACGACGGGGGATGTGGTTGGCGTGGCCGGCGTAACGACCGGCACAACGGTAGCGGCGTTCATCATCGCGGAGAAGTCAGGTGCGCCGTCGGGCGTCGCGGCGGGGGCAGTCTTGCCGGTGCCGAGTGGCGTGGAGGCGAAGAGAAGCGCCTTGAGGCTGGCGATCATATTCATGTCAGGCTTCCCCGTTCCGCTGCATCCGGCGATAGCGCGGCAGCGCTGCCAGCTTGTTTTCGCGCCACTCCTCCAGGGTCGCGCGGGCGCGGTCCTTGAGGCGGGTGGCGATTTCCTTCTCGCGGTTCGCTGCAAGAGTCATGCCTTCTTTGGCCTCCACCTTGCGCCGAGCATCATAAAGCGCGCCGTCAAGCTGGCGCCCGGCCTGTTCCAGCCGGGTGGCGAGTTCCTGCATCGCGGCAAAGGACGCGCCGGTGGCGGCCCCCTCCGTCTCGAACAATTCGCCGCGCACCTTGTTGAGGCGCTCGATATTGCGGGCGAGGCCATCGGCCTCATCACGGGCGCGCGCGGTTTCGGCGACGGCCATGGCGTGCTGGACGTGGCGCACGCGCAGCACGCGCTGGCGGCGGGAGACGAGACCCTTCATGCGCCAAAGCTCGCGACGAGGGCGGCGGCGCTGGTGTCGAGGTCGATACGACTCTTCTGGTCCTGCCGGATGAAGTCGAGAATTTCCTGACGACGTTGCACCGCTTCGTCGATCACCGGATCATTGCCGGGGCGATAGGCGCCCATCAGGATGAGATCGCGATTTTCCTCATAGGCGGCCCAGAGGCGGCGATAATTGGCCGCCGCCATGCGATGTTCGTCCGGCACGACATCGGCCATGACGCGCGAGAGCGATTTGCTGATGTCGATGGCGGGGAAGATCGCCTGTTCCGACAGATGGCGCGAGAGGACGAAATGGCCGTCGACAATGGCGCGGGCGGCGTCGACGATCGGATCGTCGGTGTCGTCGCCATCGGCCAGCACGGTGTAGAGCGCCGTGATCGAACCGCCGGTGCGGGCGTCCACCCCTGCCCGTTCGACCAGCCGGGGGATAAGAGCCAGGGCGGAGGGCGGATAGCCCTTCATCGCCGGGGGTTCGCCAAGGGCCAGACCAATTTCGCGCTGGGCGTGGGCGCAGCGGGTCAGGCTGTCGATCAGCAGCAGCACCTTTTTGCCACGGGCGCGGAAATATTCAGCGATGGCGGTGGCGCGCGCGGCAGCGCGCAGGCGCAGCACCGGGGGATGATCGGCGGGCACGGCAACGACGATGCTCTTGTGCATCGTGTGCTTCAATTTGGTTTCGAGGAAATCGCTGACTTCGCGGCCACGTTCGCCGATCAGGCCGACGACGACGATGTCGGCTTCGGCCCCAGCGATCATCTGGCCCATCAGCACGGATTTACCGACGCCGGACCCGGCGATGATGGCGATACGCTGGCCGCGCCCGGCGGTGAGCAGCGCGTTGACGGCGCGGACGCCAAGGTCGAAGGGTTCGGTGACACGGCCCCGGTCAAGGACATTGCCCTTGACCCCATTCAATGGCCAGACGCCGCCCGCGATGATCGGTCCCTTGCGGTCGAGGGGCTGGCCCATGGCGTCGACCACGCGGCCGATCAGCCCTTCGCCGACCTGCACCATGTTCGCCTGGCTATCGGGTTCGACCCGGATGCCATTTTCCAGCGGCGCGTCGGCGTCGAGCGGGACCAGCAGGGTGCGGTCGCCGCGAAAGCCGACGACTTCGGCGCGGCAGATCGACCCGTCGCTGGCCATGACGCGCGCGCCAGAGCCGATCGGGCGACGAAAGCCGGTGACTTCGAGCATCCCGGCGTCATGGCTGACCAGACGACCGACCCGGCGGGGTGTACGGTTCTGGACCTGGAGATGATCGAACAGGGTTTCGGCCTGGGCCAGCGCGGCGCGGATCATGGCTTGCCTTCCATGTCGTCCATCAAGGCGCGCAGGCGGGCGAGGCGCACGTCCGGGCCATCCTCGACCCAGCCGTCGGCGGTTTCGAGCCGCACGCAGCCGCGATGCATCGCCTTGTCGGGGACCAGCGCGACGCCGATCGTCTCGGCATCCAGCAGGGCGATGTCCTCAGGGTGGAGATGCAGGGCGCTTTTGCCCTGATTATCCTCGATGAAGGCAGCGACCGTGTCGCAGCGCTGCACCAGCCGTTCAATGTCGATCTCCACTTCGCCGACAATCTGTTCGACCAGACGGACAACGGTGGCGGAGAGCATGGTGGACAACATGCCGCTGGGCGCGGGGCTAAGCATTTCCAGCGCCTGGGTGAGGCGATTGTGCGCGTCCGACGCATCGGCATGGGTCTGGGCGGTGATGCGGCAGCCTTCGTCAAAGCCCATGGTGAAGGCTTCCATCCGGGCCTCCTCCATCGGATCGGCCTCCGCCTCCATCTCGATCACACCATGGCGCATCGTGGCGGTGTGCTGACCGGGGATCGAGGTGTAGAGGCTGCGAAAGCCGCCGCTTTCCACCTGGCGCACGCCCGTCATCGAGACCGGCGCGACATCCTGCACTGCCTCTGCACCCCAGATTTTAGACAAAGTCATTCCCCTTGCCACCCAGCATGATGGTGCCGGCGTCGGCCATGCGGCGCGCGGTGGCGATGATGAGTTTCTGTGCGTCGATCACTTCGGCAAGGCGGATCGGGCCGCGTTCCTCAATCTCGTCGGCGATCGACTGCGCTGCTCTGGCGGACATGCAACTGAAGATCTTGCCCTTGAGCAGGTCATTGACGCCCTTCAAGGCAACGACCAGCACGGCGCTGTCGACGGTGCGCATCAGCGTGCCGAGATTCTTTTCATCCATGTCGATGAGGTTATCGAACACGAACATCTCTTCCTCGATGGTCTGGGCGATCATCTTGTCGCGCTTGGCGACGGCCTTCATGATCCGCTGCTCATTATCCTTGCGGACATTGTTCATGATCGCCGCGGCCTCGATCGTCCCGCCGCGCTGGGATGCTGCGCCCTGCTTCTTGGCCGGGCCGCGCAGCAGCAACTGTTCCAGATCATCCAGCGCCTCATTCGACACGGGGCCGAGCGTCGCGATGCGATAGACAATTTCTTCCTGATATTCGACCGGCAGCAATTGCAGCACGTCGGCGGCAATCGGCGCTTCGAGATGGGCCAGCACGATCGCCATGATCTGCGGATGCTCCGCCTCGATCAGCGCGGCGATTTCCTTGGCATCCATCCATTTGAGCATTTCCAGCTGGGTCGAGCGGGTCGGCGGGGTGATGCGCGCCAGGATGGTTTCGGCCCGTTCCTCGCCCAAGGCCTTGGTCATCGCGCCGCGAATATGGCGGGTCGCGCCATAGCCGATGGTGGTGCGCTTCTTGGCCTTGTTGACGAAATGGTCGAGCGCCTCATTCACCTCTTCAGGATCGACATCGGCGACGTCATACATGGCATAGCCCAGCTGGCGCACTTCTTCAGGTTCCAGACGCGCCAGAATCTGCGCGGCCTCATCCTCATCGAACAGCATCAGCAGGACGGCGGCGGCGGCGCTGCCCTTGAGCGCCTCTGGCCGACCGGGAACGATCTCAGGCATTTTCCTTCTTCCCCTCCTTCAGGAGGTCGCGGACGACCAGGGCGGCGCGGTCGGGGTCCTGCTTCACAAAGTTGCGAATGAGGTCGGCGCGCTGGGCATAGTCATAGGTGGAGGAGATCATATCGAGCGTGATCGGGCGGCTGGGATCGGGTGCCTCGACCGCCTGTTTGGTGAGTTCGCCGGAAATTTCGCGACCGATGCGCTGGCCATTCTGGGCCGTGTCGGCAGCGACCGCCTCCTGTGCTGCGGCGCGACGCTTCAAGAGCGGGCGACCGATCCCGAAGATGACGAGCAGGGCGACGAGCAGGGCGGAGACGTTGCGGACCAGCGGCGATACCCATTCGGCCTCATACCATAGGGGCTTGGGTTCTTCGGTCTTGAGGAAGCTGCGCGAGGACAGGGCCACAACGTCGCCGCGCGCCTGGTCGAAGCCGATCGCGCCCTTCACCAAGGCTTCGAGGGCAGCGATTTCCTGCGGCGTGCGCGCCTTGCCATCGGGGGCGTTGTCCAGCGCGACGGCGACCGAGAGGCGCTTGACGGTGCCGACCGCATCCTTGGTCACGGACACTTCACGGCCCAGTTCAAAGCTGCGGTTGAAGGTTTCTTCGGTCTTGAGCAGCGGGTTGGGCGGGGTGCCGGGGGTCTGGGCGGCGGTCTGGCCCTGCTGGACGGCCTGACCATTGGGATTGGTCTGGGTCACGGTCGGGTTGACAGGTGCCTGATTGCTGAGCGCGCCGGGGATGCCCGATGCTTCACCAGCGCCCTGACCACGCGGGTCGGAGGCCCAGGTGCCCTGTTCGGTGCGCAGCCGGGCTTCGTCCTGCGGATAGGTTTCACGGGTCGCCTGCCGCTCGGCAAAGTTGAGTTCGGCATGAACCTCGGTCGAGAAGTTGGACGCACCCAGGATGGGGGTCAGCAGCGCGACGACCGACTGGCGATAACGGTCCTCGATCCGGTTCTGGATCGCCAGCTGGCGATCATCGCCGGAATCGCTGTCATTCTTGCTGAGCAGGCGGCCATTCTGGTCGACCAGCGAAATCTGGTCGGGCGACAGGTCCGCGACTGACGAGGCGACAAGATGGACGATCGCGCTGACCTGCGCATCGGTAAGGGTGCGGCCATTGGCGAGGCGCAGCATGACCGACGCGGTGGGCTTGGCCCGGTCGCGCAGGAATACGCTGGGCGGTTCGACGGCCAAGTGGACCTTGGCATTTTCGACGCTGTCGATCGCCTCGATCGTGCGCGCCAGGTCCATTTCACGGGCGGAGCGCAATTTTTCGCCCTCGACCGCGCGGCTGGCGCCCATGGGCAGGCTGTCGATCATGCTATTGCCGTCGGGCGCGCTCTTGGGCAGGCCTTGCGCTGCGAGCATCATCTTCGCCTTGAAATAATCGCCCTCCCCCACGGTCATCGCGCCGCTATTGTCGAAATCATAGGGGATGCCGTTCTGGTCGAGGATCTGCGCGACCGCCGACTTGTCGGTATCGGGCAGGCCACGGAACAGGTCACGCTGCGGCGGTTCGCGCAGCGCCATCCAGGCAAGGCCAGCGACCGCAAGGACGCCGAACAGGCCGAGCAGCGGCAGGCTCTTCGCCACGGCGGGCTGTTTCATGAAGCCGGTGATCCGCGCCCGAAGCGCGTCGATCCCCTTGGCCGATCCATAGCCGGAGGAAGCCGTCGTCGGGAGGGCGGGCCGGGCGGCAGCGCCGCCATCAAGGGTGAGTGCGTTCTCGCTCATGGTTTAGACCGGCATGCTCATGATGTCCTTGTAGGCGGACAGAAGTTTGTTGCGGACCTGAAGGGTCGCTTCGAAGCTGACCGACGCCTGCTGCTTGGCCAGCATGACGGCGGCGATGTCAGTGGTTTCGCCCCGTTCGAACGCGGCGGCGGCCTCACCGGCCTTGCCTTGCAGGCCGTTGACCTGTTGCAAGGCGCTGTTGAGCGCTTCGGTAAAGCCACCGGGCGCAGTACCGATTGGGGCGTTCGCGCCGCCGACCGATCCGGTCGAGGCGACGTCGCGCAGCGCGGCGTTTTTTTGCAGGATGGCGTTGCGGATCGCCATCACATTGTCGGTCGGGGAAATGCCGGTCATGCCCTATCCTCCCGTCAAGCCGCCGCCAGCTCGCGCATTTCGGCGAGCCGATAGCGCAGCGTGCGTTCTGAGATGCCGAGCTTGCGCGCGGCGGCGGCGCGGTGGCCGTCGGTTTCGCGCAGGGCAGTGCGGATGGCTTCCAATTTGCTGTGATGGGCGACATCGCGCAGGCGGACAGGTTCCGCCGGTTCGGGCGAGACGATGCGCAGGCCCTGCTGCCGGGGCGCGCCCGCCAGATGCAGGTCATGCGCATCGATCCGTTCGCCATCGCGCAGCACCAGTGCGCGCTGGAGAACATTGCCCAGTTCGCGGGCATTGCCCGGCCAGGCGTGGGCGATAAGCTTGTCGAGGGCGGCGGCGGTCGGCCAGACAAAGCCGTCCTTGCCCATATCCGACAGGCGCAGCAGCATGGCGGCGGCGATCGCGGCGATGTCACCGGGGCGCTCGGCCAGCGGGCGCAGGTCGAGCGGCATGACATTGAGGCGCCAGTAGAGATCCTCGCGGAACCGCCCGGCGGCACATTCGACCGCCAGATCGCGGTTGCAGGCGGCGATGACGCGGACATTGACCGGCACGGCATGGGTCGCGCCGACGGGGAGGACTTCGCCTTCCTGAAGGGCGCGCAACAGCTTGGCCTGGAGCGCGATCGGCAGTTCGGCGATTTCGTCGAGGAAGAGCGTGCCGCCGTCCGCGGCCAGGAACAGCCCTTCGGACGCATTGGCCGCGCCGGTAAAGCTGCCCTTGCGATGGCCAAACAGCATCGCTTCCATCATGGTTTCAGGCAGAGCGGCGCAATTGACGGCAATGAAGTCGCCTGACGTGCGGCCCGACTGGGTGTGGAGGAAGCGCGCCATGCCTTCCTTGCCGGTGCCGGTGTCGCCCTGAATGAGGACAGTGGCTTCGCTGCGCGCGACCCGGCCGGCCAGCGTCATCAGCCGCGCGCTGGCGCTGTCGCCCACGGCGGGAATGGCGGCGGGGCGGGCCAGTTCGGCGATGAGGGCGAAGGCAAAGCCCATATCCTCAAGGCTAAAGGCAACGCGGGCAGGCAGGCCGTTGGCGGCTGCCACCAGCGAGGGCGTGCCGTCGACAAGCGTGATGAGGATGTCGCGATGGGTGGCATGGCCGATCTCGGTCGCCAGCAGCACGCGGCGGCTGTCCCTTTCACGCGGTGCAGCGGCGTCCACGACCCGGACGGCGAACAGGGCGTTTTCCAGCCAGTGCTGCAACCCTGGAACGAGCGCACAAACGCCTCGGCTCATATCGAGCGATGACATGACTTGGTCCCCAAATGGCTGGCCAGCTTGTACCCCCGTACTCACTGGCCTTCTTCGATGGTCCCAATGTGGGCTAGCATGGTTAGCAATTGGTTAATTGCCGGTAGGACTTGCCGCCGACCGGCAATTATTTTCCGCCACGGCAACTGTCGTATCGCACTTAATATATATCACGCGCGCGTAGAGGGCCGTTAAGCGACGGGCAAAACACGAAAAATGCAGAAAAATCGACATGGCCCCTAAAAGCCCATCAGCCCCCGCCGTTATCCCCTTTCGAGGCCGCAAGCGCTCTAACGGATGGCAGCGACCTGATTGACACGGAAAGGGAAACACCATGACTGTTATCGGAACCAACACCGCCGCTCTGCGCTCGGCCAATGCATCCTCGATGGCCAGCAAGTCGCTGAGCACCGCAATGGAACGCCTGTCGACCGGCAAGCGCATCAACAGCGCCAAGGACGACGCCGCCGGCCTGGCCATCGCTTCGACCATGACGTCGCAGATCAAGGGCATGACCCAGGGCATCCGCAACGCCAATGACGGCATCAGCCTGGCGCAGACCGCGGAAGGCGCGCTGAACGAAGTCAGCAACATGCTGCAGCGTATGCGTGAACTGACCGTGCAGCGGAACAACGACACCAACAGCACCGAAGCGATCGCCAACATCGACGCTGAAAAGGATCAGCTGGCTGTCCAGATCAACGACGTCCTGACCAAGACGGAATTCAACGGCAAGGCCCTCTTCCCGGCTGTCGACGATGTCGTCACGATCCAGGCCGGTGCCAACGACACCGACACCGTCTCAATCACCCTGAGCGACATCGACGTGTCCGGCGTGGCAACCGCCACCGATGCGGTCGACGCCGCCACGCTCGCCAACTTCGACACGGCGCTGCAATCGGTCGCCACCGCCCGCGCCACGCTGGGTGCCGTGCAGAACCGCCTGGAATCGTCGGTCAACAACCTGACCAACAACATCACCAACCTGACCGACGCCCGCAGCCGCATCGAGGACGCAGATTTCTCGACCGAAACGACGGCGCTCGCCAAGCAGCAGATCCTGAGCCAGGCGTCGACCGCGATGCTGGCACAGGCCAACCAGAGCCAGCAGGGCGTGCTGAAGCTGATCGGCTAAGTCAGGCCAACCCCATTGGTCGGCTGAGGTCCTGGTCACCGGACAGCCGCCCAACGTAACCCCCGGCACATCAACAGTCCCCACCGTGCCGGGGGTGACATCTTCGATCTAACGACCAGCATATGCGAAGCCCTCGTCCCCCCGGACGGGGGCTTCGTCGCGTTTGCCTGTATAGAGGCCTTGGCTTTGGCTGTCCTGCGACCCATGATGAAAGCCATGACCCATATCAACCGGCGCGCGATGATCGCCGCCACCGGCGCTGCGCTGATCCTTCCCCACAAGCTGATGGCACAGGCGGCCAGCGAGCCTTTCTCATGGGAGCGGCTGGTTGCGCGGGCGCAGCGACTTGCGCGTGCGCCCTTTGCCGAGACACCGCTGCATCCCGGCGCGCAGGCAATCGACTATGACGCGCTGCATCAGGCGCGCTTTGCCGATGATCGCACAATCTGGGGCGATTTGCCCGGCGATACCGGGGTGCGGCTGTTCCCGCTCAGCCGGACGGCGGCGCAGCCGGTGCAGATCGCGCTGGTCGACAGGGGACGCGCAACGCCGCTGCGCTATGATGCCGCGATGTTCGATGCGCCTGCGGACAATCCGGTCAAGCGGCTGCCACCCGACGCGGGCTTTGCGGGGTTTCGCATCATGAATGCGGCGCGCGACGGCGACTGGCTGTCCTTTCTGGGGGCCAGCTATTTCCGTGCGCCCAGCCCGCAAAAACAGTTCGGCCTGTCCGCCCGCGCGATCGCGATCAATACCAGCATCGCGGGGAAGGAGGAATTTCCCCGCTTCACCCATTTCTGGCTGGAGCGCACCGGCACCAGCAGCGTCACCATCCACGCGCTGCTGGATGGTGCGTCGATCACCGGCGCGTTCCGCTTCGTCAGCAGCCTTGGGGCCGATGGCGTGCGGCAGGATGTAACTGCGGCGCTGTTCCCCCGCCGCGCCATTCCCGAACTGGGGCTGATGCCGATGACCAGCATGTTCTGGTATGATCAGGCGAACCGGCGGCAAGGGACGGACTGGCGGCCGGAAATCCATGACAGCGACATGCTGTCGATCGCCAGCGAAGATGGCAGCGTCCATGCAAGGCCGCTGGTCAACCCCGCCGCGCCGCAGGTCAGCGCCTTTGCCGAGCGCGACCCCAAAGGCTTTGGCCTGCTCCAGCGCGACCGGGATTTTGCCCATTATCAGGATGATGGCGTCTTTTACGACCGGCGGCCATCGCTGTGGGCGACCCCTGCGCGACCGCTGGGCGCGGGTCAGGTGCGGCTCTACAGTTTCCCGACCGACAGCGAATATACCGATAATGTCGCGGCCTATTGGACGCCGGACGCCGCGCCGGTGCCGGGGCGGCGGATCGACCTTGCCTATCGGCTCGACTGGTCGGCGGCGCAGAGTCCGGCCGGGACTACCCTTGCGACCATCGCCAATGTGTGGCGCGGGCGCGGCGACCGGCCCGATGCGCAGCGGCTGGTGGTCGATTTTGCCGGTGTGCCGCAAGGGGTGCGGCCGGACGTATGGACCGACCTGAGCGGGGGCACGCTGATCAAGGCTGCGGGTTATCCGGTGCTGGGGCAGCCCGGCCTGTTCCGCGCCGTCATCGATCTGGAGGCGAAATCGGGCGTTCCGACCGAGGTTCGGCTGCAACTGCGCGGCGATGGTCGCCTTTTGAGCGAATATGTGCATTATCCGATTGTGGGATGAAGGGAACCGCCCGCGTAACGAGCGGTTCTGCCCTGTGGGTCAATCGCAATCGGGTCTGGAATCATAGTGACGGGAGGCGTGCTGACGGTGGATGCCGTCACCGGAGACAAGCCCATGCCACGGGCATTTGAGCAAGTGCCGGCGGAAACGCCGATCGCCATGCCGGTGCAGGATTTTGGCGGGCGTCCGCCGATGATCGCGCGGCGGCGGTTCAATATCGACCTGTGGGCGCGCCGGTTGCTGGTCGTGCTGCTGGCGCTGCTGCCCGCCGCCATGGCCGCGCATGAGATGCGCCGGTCGATCGGGCTGGACGGAATTTCGGCGTGGGAAGGCGTCTATCTGGCGCTGTTCATTCCGCTGTTTGCCTGGATCGCCTTTGGCTTTGCCACCGCGCTGATCGGCTTCCTGCTACTGACCGTGGGCAAGGGTCGCGCCGTCACGCCCCACGCTTTGACTCCCTCCACGGCGCTGGCGGGCAAGACTGCGATTTTGCTGCCGGTGTGTAACGAGGATTTTCTGGGCGTCCTTGGGCGGCTGTCGATCATGGAACGGTCGCTGGCGCAGGTGATGGGGGGTGAGCGGTTCGAGTTTTTCATCCTGTCCGATTCCAACGCCGACAATGGCGAGACGGAGCGGCGCGCCTATCTGGAATTGCGCGACGCCTTTTCCCGCCCGGTCCATTATCGCCGTCGCGCGCGCAATGTCGGGCGCAAGCCGGGCAATATCGCCGAATGGGTCGAGCGTTTTGGCGGCGGCTACGACTATATGGTCGTGCTGGACGCGGACAGCGTGATGAGCGGGCAGACGATGGCGCGACTGGCCGCGGACATGGAGCGGCATCCGCAGGTCGGGCTGATCCAGACCGTCCCCACGGTGGTCGGCGCGGCCACCTTGTTTGCGCGCTGGCAGCAGTTCGCCAGTCGGCTGTTCGGGCCGATTTCGGCGGCGGGGATGATATGGTGGGCGGGCTCCGAAGGCATGTTCTGGGGTCATAATGCGATCGTGCGGGTCAAGGCCTTTGCGCAGAGTTGCGGCCTGCCCGAACTGCCCGGACGCGCACCCTTTGGCGGGCATATCATGAGCCACGACATGATCGAGGCGGCGCTACTGCGGCGGCGCGGCTGGGACGTGCATATGGTCGCGGCAGAGGATAGTTTCGAGGAATTTCCGCCCGCCATGCCCGACCTCTTCACCCGCGACCGGCGCTGGTGTCAGGGCAATATCCAGCATGTGCCGCTATTCATCAAGATTGCCGGGCTACATCCGGTCAGCCGCTTTCAGTTGCTGGTCGGGGCGTCGGCCTATTGCACGTCGCCGCTATGGCTGGCGCTGATGCTGGTGGTGCTGGGCGGGGCGCTGGCGGGCGTTTGGCCGCCGAGCGCGGTGCTGCCGTCGGGCGGGCTGCTGGCGGTGACCGCGACCTTGCTGTTTGGTCCCAAGCTACTGGCAATGGTCTGGGCGTTGATCGACCCGGCGCGGCGGATCGGCTTTGGCGGCGCGGCGCGGATGACGCGCGGGGTGATCGCCGACATTGCGCTGTCGATCCTGATGGCGCCGGTGGCGATGCTGACCCAGACGATCAACCTGTTCGGTATCTTGATGGGGCGCAAGAGCAGCTGGAACGGGCAGACCCGCGACCGCGACGGCATGGGACTGGGCAGCGCCGTCTGGCTGTTCAAATGGCATATCTTGCTGGGGATCGGACTGACCGCGATGGCAGTGCAGGCCGGTGGGCTGGGCTGGATCACGCCGGTGGTGGCGGGATTGTTGCTGGCGCCTGTGCTGGCGGCGCTGACCGCGCGCAAGGATCTGGGGCGGCGGGCGGAGCAGAGCGGACTGTTCGTGGTCGCCGATCCGTGGTGGCGCACGCAAAGCTACCGCCCGCTGCGCTTTCGCTGGCCGAATGGGGATGAGCGGCGGATGGGGCCGTTTGCCGCGAATGATGAATGAGGCGGGCTACGCCAATATCCGTTCGGCCCCGGACTTGATCCGGGGGAAGTCGAAGCCTTCCACTGAGCGGAGCGAAGTGACCTCCCTACGGTCGGTCGAACCCTTCGACTTCGCTCAGGGCGAACGGAGGTGGTGTTGGGCGTTAATCCCAGTCGCGCAATTTCTCGCGGAGGCGGTCTAGCGCCGCTTTCTTGATCTGACAGACCCGTGCGGCGCCAATGTCCAGCGTATGGCCGATCTCCTCCAGATTGAGTTCCTCGACGAAATAAAGTTGCAGCACCAGCGCCTCACGCTCCGGCAGTTGGCTGATGCCGTTGGCGATCGCGGCCTTTAGGGATTCGCGTTCCAATATGTCGTCGGCGCGGTCCTCCACATCGGCGAACCACATCGACTGGTCGGAATAGACCTCGTCCATGCTGGTGTGCTGGACCATTTCGACACTGTCGGCGAGTTCGCGATAGTCGGACGGGTCCAGCCCCATGTCGGCGGACATTTCCGCTTCGGTCGGCAGGCGACCCAGCTGCTGTTCCAGCCGGTTGCGGACCTTGGCCAGATCCTTGCGCTTGGCCATGGCCGAGCGGCAGATCGTCGCCTGCCGCCGCAGATGGTCGATCATCGCGCCGCGCACGCGCAGTTGCGCATAGGCGGCAAAGCCAAGCCCGCGATCCTCGAAACTGTTGGCGGCCTCGACCAGCGCGACCATGCCGATCTGGAGCAGATCCTCCACCTCGATCGCGGTGGAGACCCGGCCATGGACGTGCCAGGCGATCTTGCGGACCAGCGGCATATATTGACGCGCCAGCCGTTCCGGGCTGTTGTCCCCCGGCCTGGCATAGGTATGGGCGCCGGACGTGATCTTGTTCATGTACATCGGTCAGCCTCTCCTCAAGCGACCCGTTCGCGCTGCATCATGGGATCATGACGCGGCGCTGGATCGTGGCGCGGCGTGGGGCGTTGTTCGCCACCGACGACAGCGGCCACCTCCACACCCTTGCCGTCCGGTATTTCCAGAAAGGACAGGACCGGCGTTTCGGGCAGATGCGGCTTGAACAGCCGCGCCATCGCCCGCCGGGCGACCGGCGAAGTGACGATGGCGAAATTGCGCGCCTGGCCCAGCAAGGGCCGCGCGGCCTGCACCACCGCTTCGACGATGCGGTTGGCGAGTGCGGGTTCGATCGGGTGGCGCGCGTCGCCAGCCACGCGCATGGCCTGCGCCAGCAAGGCTTCGAGATCGCCGTCGAGCGTGATGACCGGCAGCGGCATCTTCACGGGAACAAGCCCCTGGATGATCAACGCGCCGATACGCTGGCGCACGGCTTCGACCAGTTGTTCGTGGCTCATGTCGGGCCGGGCGGCGTCCACCATGGCTTCGCAAATGCGGCGGAAATCCTTGAGCGCAATGCCTTCGGACAGCAGGGCGCGGCAGAGCGCGCTGATCTGGGTGAGGCTGAGCGTACCGGGCGTCAGGCCATCGACCAGTTGGGGTGCGGCGTCCTTCAGATTGTCGAGCAGCTTGCGCGCTTCGTCGAGGCCGAACATTTCAGCCGCGTTCATGGCGATCAGCTGGTTGAGATGCGTTGCCACGACCGTCGGCGGATCGACCACCGTATAGCCTGCGACCACGGCTTCGCTGCGTTTGGCCTGCGGGATCCAGACCGCGTCGAGGCCGAAAGTCGGGTCTTTCGCGGCGCGCCCTGCGACCGTGCCTTCCAGCGCGCCGCTGTCGAGCGCGAGCAGGTCTTCCGGCCAGATTTCATCTTCGCCGACGACGACGCCTGCGATGGTGATGCGATATTGATTGGGTTCGAGCGCCAGATTGTCCTTCACGCGGACCATCGGCACGACAAAGCCCAGTTCCTTGGACAGCTGGCGACGGATGCCGGTGATCCGCGCCATCAACGGCGCGCCCTTGCGTTCGTCCACCAGACCGATGAGGCCATAGCCGATTTCGAGGCCCAGCAGCGCGCCATCGGACACGTCGCCCCATTCGATCAGCGCAGGATTGGCAGGCGGTGGTGCAGGCGCGGGTTCGGCTGCCTTGGCCTTGCTTGCCTTGCGCAGGTTCCAGGCGATGAGCCAGGATATGGCAGCAGCGGGCAGCACGATCAGGTGCGGCATACCCGGCAGCACGCCCATGAAGGTCAGGATCGCGGCGACCGGCACCCAGGCGCGGGCGGACCCGAACTGGCCCGCAATCTGGCCGGACAGATCATCCTCGCTCTTGACGCGGGTGACGATGGAAGCGGCGGCGATCGACAGCAGGAGCGCGGGCACCTGCGCCACCAGCGCGTCGCCGATGGCCAGAAGAATATAGGTTTCCGCCGCCTGCCCCATGGTCAGGCCATGGCTGACGACGCCCAATATGATGCCGCCGATGATGTTGATGACCAGGATCAGGATACCCGCAACCGCGTCACCCTTCACGAACTTGCTGGCACCGTCCATCGATCCGTAGAAATCCGCTTCGGTCGCGACTTCGGCGCGCCGCAGCTTGGCTTCTTCCGGGGTCATCAGGCCCGCGTTCAGATCAGCGTCGATCGCCATCTGCTTGCCGGGCAAGGCATCCAGGGTGAAGCGGGCGCTGACTTCCGACACGCGGCCCGCACCCTTGGTAATGACCACCAGATTGATGATCATCAGGATGGCGAACACGAAGATGCCGACGACATAGTCGCCGCCGATCAGGAAGTGGCCGAACGCCTCGATCACCTGCCCCGCCGAATCGGAACCTTCATGCCCCTGCACCAGCACGACGCGGGTAGAGGCGACGTTGAGCGCGAGGCGCAGCAGGGTCGCGAACAGCAAAACGGTCGGGAAGGCGGAGAAATCGAGCGGCTTGGCGGCGTTGAGCGCCACCATCAGCACCGCAAGCGAGATCATGATATTGGTGATGAACCCGATGTCGAGCATGATCGCCGGGACCGGCACCATCATGAACAGCACGACCATCAGCGTCGCGAAGGGCAGCACCGCCCCCTTGGCGGCGCTCATCCAGATCTTCGCTTTGATTTGGTTGGGAGTCATGAGGAGCCGTTACCTTCCGAGGGTGGCGAGCATGAGATAGGCGAGGCGTGCGGTCTGCGGCTGGGGCCGGATGCCGACATCGACTTGCTGCGCAAGGCGCTGGGTTTCGATCCGCACATAGTCGGCAGGCTGGACCGTCTTGGTGCCGCTGGGCAGAGAGGCGTCGGCATATTGGACGTCGCCGCCCAGGCTATCGACGCCCTTCTGCAATTTCGACGCAAAGCGATCGCGAATGTCGGCGAAGCTGCGCGCGTTGCCAGCACGATCGTAAAAGATCGAGCGGTTGGCGCGCGCGGCAGACGGGAAGAGCGAGGCCGCAGTCGCACCGGGCGCGCGGTCATGGACCGACAGGAATTTGCTCGCGCCGCCTACCCCTAAAAAATGGGCGAGGTAGAGATCGACCGGCTCGGCTTCCCGGCCAAGCCGCTTTTCCAGATAGGATTTATTATCGGCGGCATGTTCAGCCGCCATCACGGACGCGGTTTCGGGATGTTTGCGCAGGTCGAGTATCTGCTGGCGCAGTTCCGGGTCCGACACATGATAGCGGCCATTGCTGCCCTGGCTGATCGCGTCGGACGCCCAGCCCAGGCCATATTCGCTGCCATGCTGGTCGATGACCGCCAGCCAGCTCTGATCGATAAACTGATAAAGGCCGGTCGCGGACGATGTCGCCGCGCGGGCGGTGGGGTTCATGCTGGATTCGATTTTCGCCTGACCCAGCAGATAGGCGAAGTCGACGCCGGTACGACGACTCGCCATGGCGATCGCGTTTGTGACGCGATTGCCTGTCGAAGTCCCCGTTGCTGTAATGTCTGGCAAAGCCGACATTGGTTCATTGTCCCCACTGGTTCTGGGGAGCATTAGAGCAAGGCTTATGCCAAGATTTGGTTAACAGGGGCGCAACTATTTGATTTTCTCTGATTGTACGCGCGCCGATGGAGCGGCTTTCCGGGGCAAGGAGAATCCTCCCCCGGTGGGGGAGGTGGCAGCACGTAGTGCTGACGGAGGGGTGTTACCCTAGCGATAGGGCGACACCCCTCCACCACCGCTACGCGGCGGTCCCCCTCCCCTTGCAGGGGAGGATTTTGGTGCCGTCAACATCGCCCCAAACGAAAAACGGCGCCGATTGGCGCCGTTTTTCGTTGTCGCAGCTGTCGGCTTTTAGCGGCTGTAGGTCAGCGGCGCGTTGCGGGCGCCGTGGGCGGCGAGCATGGCCAGTCGTTGATTCGCATGGTCGGCGAGCAGGTTGACCCGTATCCGCGCGCTGTCGATCAAAGGGAGCATTGCGCTCAGCCGGGCGACGGTCTGCGGTTCGGAACGCCAGGCGCCGATGGCGCGCACGGCGGCGGCGCTGTGGCTTACCCGCTTGCTGGCGATTTCGATCGCGGCGACATCGCTGCCGTCCAGCACTTCACGCAAATCCTCGAAGGCTTCGAACAGATCGTCCAGCGCAGCAAGGCCCAGCGACATGGGACTCATCCTTTATCCGGCGACCGGCAGGTCGAGCGCCACCATGCGCTCGGCAATGGCCGATGGGTTGACGGGGTAGTTGCCCGACGCGATCGCAGCCTTGATGGCAGCGATGCGATCCATGTCCACCGGCGCGCCTTCTGCCGCCATGCGCGAAGCAGGGCTGGCCGACGATGCCGACGAAGATGCAGTGGTCGAGCTGCTGGCGGACGACGCGCGCGTCTTGGTCCCTTCCCGCAGGCGGGTCGCCTCTATGGCGGCGCTGATGCTCTGGCCGACTGACTTAATCATGGGTAAAATCCTTCATTCGTCCCTTAAACGCTATAACGGACAAGTTCAGAAATCCTTAAATCCGGGAATACGCACAAGCCCCATTTCCACGACCTGCGCAAAAATCGGTGCGGATTTCTTATCCTCACGCACCCGGATGGTTTCGCCGACCGCGCCATCTTCATCCGCGATCATCACGCGTGAGACGCTGAAGGCCGCGTTTCCGGCCATGAGTTGCACGGGATCGCCGCGCTTGACGACATGCTCGGTCGGGACGGCGCGGGCCGCGGGGGTGAAGCGGTTGGCGGCGGCGGCGCGCGGCACCGGGCCGGACGCGGCGGCTGATACGCCTGCGACCAGAGGCACGCGAATCCGCCAGCCCTGTGCGTCGCATTTGACGACCGCGGCACCGAAAACCGGGCCATCGATCGATGGCGTTGACGGGCAGGCTGCCAGCTTCAGGCGGCGATCGACCGGGGCGACCGGGCCGCCCGGTTCGCCCAGATTGGCCCCCACGGTCATCGCGACCAGACTGTCGATCCGGTCCAGATTCTCGAACTTCTGCTGCGCCAGCGCGGGCTGCGCGGTCACTATGGCGACGGCGGCGAGAAGGATCGGTTGGAAGCGAAACACGGTATGTCTCCTGAAAAGACGGAGGGTCTTTCCGGGGATATTAGCAAGAGCCGTGCCAGATTCTTTGAGAATGAGCGTCAGGCCATAATGATGTCGGGTTGAAACGCCAACCTCCGTTCGTTTCGAGCGAAGTCGAGAAACCTGTGCGCGACGTTTCTCGACTTCGCTCGAAACGAACGGATCAAGGTCAAGTCACCGCGTGTCAGTGCGTGACAGAAACACCCGGCGCAATGCGGATGATCTGGCCCTGCCCGCCCTTGCCATCGGCCTGATCGAGGCCGCGAATCAGCAGGCGGTCCTGCGCTATGCCGTCCAGCTTGAGCGCACGGGCAACCGCGCCGATGCGGGCGGCGGCGAGATCCCAGTCGTCGAAACGCTGCTGCGCGCGGTCGCTGCCATGGCTGCGAATCTCCACGCCGCCCGGCTCTTTTGCATATTGGCGGGCGATGACGGTCAGGCGGGCGCGGCCCTGATCGCTCAGCAACGCTTCGCCCGGCACGAACAGCTCGACAGCGCGAATCTCTATGCCCGGCCGCATCACCCGGCCGCCAAATTGTTGCGCGACCTGCGCGAGCATGGCGTCGCGGCGCGATCCGCTGGCCTGCAATAATACGAAAAAAGCGAGCAGGAGCAGCAAAAGATCAGCAAAACTGACGGCCCAGCGGTTGCGCCGCACGGTGGCGAGGGTGGAGGCGCTCATGCGACTTCGCGGATCGACGCCCGGCGCAGCGGCGCATTTTCGCGCCGAGCGATGGCAAGCATCCGGGCGACGACCTCCTGCTGCCAGGCCAGTTCGCGTTCGGACAGGTCGGCCAGCCGCGCGGCAATGGGCGCGGCGATCATGTTGGCGATGATGACGCCGTAAAAGGTGGTGAGCAGCGCCAGCGCCATGGCGGGGCCAAGTGCTGCGGGATCGTCCATCGCTGCAAACATGCCGACCAGGCCGATGATCGTCCCGGCCATGCCCAGCGCGGGCGCAGCGTCGGCGATCGACAGCCAGACGTTACGCGCGCCGGCATGGCGCTGCGCCCGGTCGGCCAGGGTCTGCGCCGCCCAAAGCTCGAACAGCTCGGTACGCTCGCTATTGGCGAGTTTGCGTGCGGCGTCGGTCAGGAAGGGATTGGCGGTCTTGACCCGATCGGTGCAGGACAGGCCGCGCAGCTGCGCCACCTGATCGATCTTGAGCATGGCCGCGCGGGCCGCGTCGCGATCGCGCGCAGGGTCGGCGGTCACCAGCGGCAGGAGCGCCGCGATCGCCCGGCCCAGCGCAGCCGCGCCGTTCTGGAACAGCGCCACAGCCATGATGCCGACGACCATGGCCAATAATGTCAGCGGGTCGAACAGATGGCCCATCATCGCGATCATGCAAATTCGTCCCCGTTTTTTTGGCCCGTTTTTGGCCATCACCGGACAGCGGCAAGGCGGTGCCGCCGACCGGCAATTTCTTGCCGCCCTTGCCGCCCATCGCCGCCAAACCCCCGGATTACGGGGATTTCCGCCCTGCCCCTGCGTCACCCACGCAAATTGGCACGGCTCTTGCGGATACACAGGCTGGATCGCCCGTATCGAACGCCATCAGGCAATAGAACGGCAGCGGTCGATCAATATTTAGGCCTGGCAAAGGGCAAAAGGCATGTCGGTGGAAGAAAGTCTGTTCGGGATCCATGGAAAGGCGCTGGCGCTTCGGTCGCAGCGCCTGTCCCTGCTCGCGTCCAACATCGCCAATGCCTCGACGCCCGGCTACAAGGCGCGCGACATTGATTTCGACGCGGCGCTGAAAAGCGCGACGTCGCAGGCCGATGTCTCGAAAGCCGCGGAAAATTCCATGGGCTATCGCGTCCCGCTGCAACCCAGCCTGGACGGCAATACGGTGGAACTTTCCACCGAACAGACGCTGTTTGCGGAAAATGCCGTCAAATATCGCACGACCCTCTCTTTCCTTGAGGGCCGCATCAACACCATCAACCGCGCGCTGAAGGGAGAATGAGCATGAGTGGCTCTGGCCCCATGAACGTCTTTGACATTGCCGGTCGCGCCATGAGCGCGCAGCTGGTGCGTCTGAACGCCACGGCTTCTAACATGGCAAACGCCGGCAACGTCAGCGGCAGCGCGGGCGAAGCCTATCGCGCGATCAAGCCGGTGTTCACATCAGTCACCGACAGTCCCGGCGTATCGACGGTCAAAGTGTCGCAGGTGGTCACCACCGACGCGCAGCCGACCAAGCGCCATGATCCCAACCATCCACTGGCCGATGCCAATGGCGATGTGTGGGAAGCAGCGGTCGATAGCAATGCCGAGATGATCGACATGATCGAGACCGCGCGCATGTACCAGAACAATGTGCAGGTGCTCAACACCGCCAAATCCCTGATGCTCGAAACCATAAGGATCGGCAAATGACGACCTCCACCGTCACCGACAGCGCCGGGCTATCGGTCTATAACCCGAACTCCACGGTCGGCACCGGCAAGTCGCAAATGGGGCAGGAAGATTTCCTGCGCCTGCTGACCGCACAGATGCAGACCCAGGACCCGTTCGAGCCGGTCGATAACGCCGAAATGGTGTCGCAGATGGCGACCATCACCAATTCGAGCGGCATTGCCGAAATGAACCAGAACCTGGCGTCGATCAAGGAACAGCTGACCGGTACGCGCCTTGGCGATGCGGCAAGCTGGATCGGCAAATCGATGCTGGTGCAGAGCAATATCGCTGCGCCTGACGCCACCGGCCTTTATGCCGGGCAGATCACCCTGCCCGCCGCCGTCGATGGCGCGTCGGTCGATCTGGTCGATGCCAGCGGCAATGTCGTCAAGTCGATTGACCTGGGATCGCAGCCCGCCGGCGATGTCAGCTTCTATTGGGATGGCAAGGATGATGCAGGCAACAGCATCAGCACCGCCGCCCTACAGGTCAAGGTCAAGGGCGCGACCCCCAGCAAGGTCGCGACCTGGGCCACGATTGCCGCCGTCCAGTCACCCGCTGACGGTTCCTCGTCCAAACTCATCACCGCGCTCGGCACTTACAGTCCGTCGGACGCGATCAGCCTCAGCTAATTCACCTTAGACCTAAATCCTTTTCACCCAAGGAGTTACGCCATGACTTTCTATGTTTCCCTGTCCGGCCTCAAGGGCGCCCAGGCCGATCTGTCGGCCATTTCCAATAACGTCGCCAACGTCAATTCGACCGCGTTCAAGAAGAGCAAGGCGCAGTTTGGCGACATTTTCGCCGCCGCGCCGATGCAGACCACGCATCAGGTCGCGGGCCAAGGCGTGCGTGTGCAGGGCATCACCCAGCAATTCACGCAGGGGACGATCGAAACCACCGACAAGACGCTGGACATGGCGATCACCGGCGAAGGCTTCTTCACCGTCAAGGCCGAAGACGGCACGATCAGCTATACCCGCAACGGCGCTTTCTCGGTCGATGATGATCGCTATGCGGTCGACACCACCGGGTCGCGCATCCAGGTGTTCGCGGTCGATCCCGACACCGGCGTACCGACAACGGCCCCTACCGCCGCCAGCACGCCAGCCGATCTGGTCGATTTGCAGGTGCCGACCACCTATCAGGGCCAGGCCGATGGCCCGCAGCTGACGAGCGTGGGTGTGGCCAAGGACGGCCTGGTATCGGCCATCTATGCCGATGGCAGTACCGTCTATCTGGGGCAGGTCGCCATGGCGTCCTTCAACAGCCTGGAAGGCCTGCGCCAGCAGGGCGACGCGCATTGGTCATCGACCGTGGCGAGTGGCAGTCCGATCCTGGGCCTGGCCAATGAAGGCATGTTCGGTGCGGTCAATACCGGGTCGCTGGAACGTTCCAACGTCGACATCACCGACGAACTGGTTTCGCTGATCGCGGCGCAGCGCAATTTCCAGGCGAACAGCAAGGCGATCGAGGCGGCCAACACGCTGACCACCACCATCGTCAACATCCGTACGTAATCGCAAACGCTTAGGAGGTTTCGACCATGGATCGGCTCGTCAATACGGCACTGACCGCGATGCGCGGCGCAATGGCCCGGCAGGCGTCGATCGCGAACAATCTCGCGAACGCCAATACGGTGGGCTTTCGCGCCGAAATCGCCAATGCCGAAACGCGCTGGATCAAGGGCGATACGTTCGACACCCGCGCACAGGCATCCGAACAGGTGATCGCCGCCGACATGGCGCAAGGCGCGGTCACCCAGACGGGCAATGCGCTCGACGTGGCCCTGAATGGCGATGCCCTGCTCGCCGTTCAGGGTGCAGACGGCAGCGAAGCCTATACACGTCGCGGCGACCTGAAGATCAGCGACAGCGGCCTGTTGACCACTGGCGATGGCCTGCCCGTGCTGGGCGAAGGTGGTCCCATCACCCTGCCCCAGCTCGACAGCGTGTCGATCGCGCAGGATGGCAGCATCTGGGGCGTGCCGCAGGGCGGCGACGCGGCCAATCCGCAGCGGATCGATGCATTGAAACTGGTCAACGCGGCAGGGTCCGGCATTGCCAAAAGCACCGATGGCCTGTTCCGCGAAGTCAATGGCGGCGCATTGCCGCAAGACCCGCTGGCGACCGTCACCAGCGGCTCCATCGAAGGATCGAACGTCAACGCGACCAGCGCGCTGGTTCAGATGATCGAGGCCAGCCGCGCCTTTGAAACCCAGGTCAAGCTGATCGACACCGCCAAGCAGCTCGATGATGGCGGCGCGTCGCTGATGCGGCTCGACAGTTAAACTGGCACGAACTTTGCTTTGATTGAGGCATCAGGCGTCCCTTCATTGCGACGCTTTACGGAGATGAGACGATGAGCAACGCCGCCCTTCATGTCGCCCGCACCGGCCTCGATGCGCAGAACACCAAGATGCGCGTGATCGCCAACAATCTGGCGAACGTCAACACCACCGGCTTCAAGCGCGACCGCGCCGATTTCGAAACGCTCGCCTATCAGCAGATGATCGCGGCAGGCGCCAATTCGGACAGCGAAAACAAGTTCGCCACTGGCCTCAACCTTGGCTCCGGCGTCTCCTTGCAGGGGACGAGCAAGATCAACACGCAAGGCACTTTGACCCAGACCGGCAATTCGCTCGACATGGCAATCGAGGGGTCCGGCTTCTTTCAGGTCCAGCGCCCCGATGGCTCCATCGCCTATACCCGCGCGGGCAATTTCAGCGTCACGGCCGAAGGCACGGTCGTCACCAGTGACGGCCTGCCGCTGATCCCGCAGGTCACCGTGCCCGAAGGCGCAACATCAGTGACGGTCGGCAATGACGGGACGGTGTCTGCAACGCTCCAGGGTGAAGCGACGCCGACCCAGTTGGGCCAGATCGAACTGGCGACGTTCATGAACGCGTCCGGCCTTTCGGCGATCGGCGGCAATCTGCTGGTCGAAAGCGCCGCCAGCGGCACGCCGCAGGTCGGCGTTGCAGGTCTGGAAGGACGCGGATCGATCCGGTCGGGCAGTCTGGAAACATCGAACGTCAATGTCGTCGAGGAACTGGTCGACATGATCGAGACCCAGCGCGCCTATGAGGTCAACAGCAAGATGATCAAGGCCACCGACGAGATGCTCCAGTACGTCAACCAGAATATGTGATCGGACTGATGCAAATCTCCCATAATCCGTTCAGGCTGAGCTTGTCGAAGCCTTCTGCTGAACGCAGCGAAGTGGCTTCGACTTCACCTTTGGTGAAGTTTATCCTGAGCGCCTGCCGCAGGCGGGCAGTCGAAGGGCTCAGCCACACCCTTCGACTTCGCTCAGGGCGAACGGCAATTTTGTGCTTGGCAGGAGTCATACTCGCCGCCTCGCCTGCTCATGCGGGCAAGAAGCGGGAGGCAGAGCGCGCACTCTATGCGCCGACCGTTCTGGCGCAGCCGGTCGCGCCGCCATCCAACGGTTCGATCTTTCAGGCCTCCATGGGCTATACCCCGCTCACCAGCGGCGCGCGCGCCACGACGGTGGGCGACATCATCACCATCGTACTGGTCGAACGGACGCAGGCGACCAAGAGCAACAGCGCCGACACCAGCCGCAATGGCAATCTGGGCCTGACCCCGCCATCGACCGGCATATTGTCCAAGCTGTTTTCGGCGAGCGACGTCGCCATGGGTGGCCAGAATGCCTTTACCGGCCAGGGCGGGGCAACCCAGTCCAACGCGCTGTCGGGCGAGATTACCGTGACGATCGCGGCGACCTACCCCAACGGCACGATGCTGGTGAAGGGGGAGAAGGCGCTGACGCTCAATCGCGGCGACGAGTTTATCCAGATCAGCGGCCTTGTCCGTCAGGCCGATATCGGCCCGGACAACCGCATCGCATCGACCCGCGTGGCCGACGCCAGGATCATCTACACCGGCAAGGGCGAAATCGCCCGCGCCAGCAAACAAGGCTGGTTGCAGAGTTTCTTCTCGATGATCAGCCCGTTTTGATGGAGCGTCCCTTGACCCTAGCCTCGCGCCTGACCTTCATCCTCCCCTTTAAGGGGAGGTGGCAGCACGAAGTGCTGACGGAGGGGTGTCGCCCTCTCGATAGGGCGACACCCCTCCGTCTGGCTGCGCCAGACACCTCCCCTTTCAGGGGAGGATGGCATAGCCGCATCCACTTGGCGCTGTTCATTCTGCTGGCGTCCTTCGCCGTTCCCGCGCAGGCGGAGCGGGTCAAGGATCTGGGTACGTTCCAGGGCGTGCGCCCCAACCAGCTGACCGGATACGGCATCGTCGTGGGTCTGGCCGGCACCGGCGACGACAGTTTGCAATATGCGACCGAGGGCATGAAGGGCGTGGTTTCGCGCTTTGGCCTGACGCTGCCGCAGGGGATCAATCCCGCGCTCAAAAATGCGGCGGCGGTGCTGGTCACCGCCGATCTGCCCGCTTTTTCCAAGCCCGGCCAGCGGCTCGACATCACCGTGTCGGCGCTGGGCAAGGCCAAGTCGCTGCGCGGCGGCACGCTGATCCTGACCCCGCTGCGTGGTGCGGACAATGAAATCTACGCCATGGCGCAAGGCAATCTGGCCGTTGGTGGCCTGGGCGTGTCCGGCGCGGATGGCAGCCAGGTTTCGGTCAACATTCCCTCTGCCGGGCGCATCCCCGGCGGCGCGACGGTGGAGCGTGCGGTCGCGACCGGCTTCGATACCGCGCCGACGCTGACCTTCAACCTTGCCGAAGCGGACCTGACCACGGCGCTGCGCGTCGCGGACGGCATCAACCGCGCCTTTGGCGATCGCCGCGCCCGTGCCATGGACGCGGTATCGGTGACGATCGATGCCATTCCGGGGGCGGAAGACCGCATCCTGATGATGGGCATGATCGAGAATATCGAGATTTCGCCCGCCGAAGCGCCCGCCAAGGTCATCGTCAATGCGCGCACCGGCACCGTCGTCATTAACGGCGCGGTGCGCATCCATCCTGCCGCCGTCGCCCATGGCAAGCTGACCGTCAGCGTCAATGAAAGCCCGCGCATCGTCCAGCCCGCGCCGTTCAGCCGGGGCGAGACGGCGCAGGAAGAGTCGAGCAGCATCAGCATCGACGAGCAGAAAAAACCTATGGTTAATTTTAAAGGTGGGGCGTCGCTGGCCGATATAGTCAAGGCGGTCAACGCCATCGGCGCATCTCCTGCCGATATGGTCGCGATCCTTGAAGCCCTCAAGCAAGCGGGCGCGATGAAAGCCGAATTGGTGGTATTGTGATGCAGGTTAGCTCGACATCCTCCGCGACCGCCACGTCCGGCGCAGCGCCCGCGAACAAGGCCAGTCTGGAAAAGACCGCGCAGCAGTTCGAGGCGATCTTCCTGCGCCAGATGATCGGCGCGATGCGATCGGCCAGCCTTGCCGAGGGCATTTCCGATTCCAGCGCGACCGAGCAATTTCAGTCGATGGCGGATTCCCGCACCGCCGACGCCATGGCGAGCGGCAACAGCATGGGTATCGCCCAGCTATTGATCAAACAGTTCGGCGCGAAACCTGCCCCTGACGCACCCACTGGGGCAAGCGCGCCATGAGCGACCTGTTCATCATCGGGGCGTCCGGCACCCGCGCCTATCGCACCGCGATGGCGGCGATTGGCGAGAATATCGCCAATGCCAGCACCGACGGCTATGCCCGCCGGTCAGTAACGACTGCGGAATCCGGCGCGTCCACCGCCACCATGGCCATGTATGTGTCGAAGGGGAATTTCGGCGGCACGCAGGTGATGAGCATCAATCGCGGCACCGACCCCTATCTGGATGCGACCGTGCGGATGACCGGCATGGCGCTGGGCAGTTCGACCGCGCGGCTGCGCTGGCTAAGCGATGCTGAAAATGCGCTCAACGACACCGGCACCGGCATTGGCGCGCTGATGACCGGCATGTTCCAGAATATGGAGAAGCTGGCCGCCAGCCCGTCCAACACGTCCTTGCGGGTGACGACACTCGACAGTATCAGCCGCGTCGCACAGGCCTTTACCCAGACGGCAGCCGATCTGAAAGCGGTGTCGGAGGGGATCGCGACCGAGGCGGATGCATCGGTCAGCACGATCAACCGCTCGCTTGAATCGCTGGCCGACATCAACAACAGCCTGTTGCGCGCGCAGCCTGGCACCTCTGCCTATGCGCAGTTGCTCGACAGCCGCGACGCGGCTTTGCAGGATCTGACCGAAAATCTGAACGTCACGATCAGCTTTGGCGCGCATGACAGTGCGCAGATCAGCTTTGACGGGCAGACGCTGGTGCAGGGCGATGTCGCCACCAGCCTGGCGGTAGCCAGCAATGCCGACGGCACGCTGGACCTGACGCTGGCCGATGGCACCGCGCTGGCGACGCCGGCCAATGGCACGCTGGGCGGGCTGTTTTCCGCCGCCGATACGGTGGCCGACCGCCGCACGAGCCTGGACACGATCGCCGGGAAATTCGTAACCGACATGAACGCCTGGCACGCGCAGGGCGTGACCGATGCCGGGGGTGCGGGCGCGCCCTTGCTGTCCTATGGCGGCGGCGCGGCCAGCGTTGCGGCGCTGATCACCGATCCGGCGGAACTGGCCACCAAATCGGCCAACGGGACGCTGAACGGCAATCTGCTGACCGTCACATCCACCCTGCGCGGCAATGGCAGCGTCGAACAGGACTGGACCGCGCTGATCGCCACGCATGGCAATCTGCTGGCGGGGACCAAGGCCGACAACAACACCGCGCAAAGCCGCAGCGACCAGGCCGTCGCCGCGCGCGAAGCGGTGAGCGGGGTCGATCTCGACATGGAAGCCGCCGACCTTCTGCGCATCCAGCAGGCCTATTCGGCCAGTGCCAAGATTTTGCAGGTCGCCAAGGAAACCGTCGATTCCATCCTTCAGATTCTCTGAGCCGCGAAAGGGCTGAGCCATGGTAGGTATCACCAACAAGATCATGCTCGCCGAAATCCGCCGGCAACAGCAATTGTCGCAGAATATCGTCGACGGGCAGACCGCCATTTCCACCGGTATCACGCTCAACAAGCCGTCGGACGACGCGCTTGCCTGGGTGCAGGTGTCCGATGTGGGCCGGGCGCAGGCGCAGCAGTCGGCATGGCAGACCAATATCAGCTATGGCAAGACCCGCGCCGCCAATGCCGAAGCCAATCTGGACGAGGTCAACAATCTGTTGACCCGCGCGCAGGAACTGGTGACGTCGGCGCGCAACGGATCGCTCAACGACACCAGCCGCGCCGCGATCGTCGAGGAAATGTCGACCATCCGCACGACGATCAGCGAATTGCTGAACCAGACCGATTATCAGGGCGTGTCGGTGTTCGACGATCAGCAAAGCGTGCTGGTGCCGGTCAGCCGTGGTCTCAATCTGGAAGTCGTGGCGACGCGGCAGGACGTGTCCGAAGGGATTGACGTCAACGGCACGCCGATGTCGATCGACGGAATATTGAGCCAGAGCATCGACGCGCTGCAAAATGGGGACGATGCGGCCATCGGAGCGGGCCTGGATGCGATCAAGATCGGACAGGGCCACATCACGGTCGAACTGGCGCGGCAGGGCGTGCGCAGCAACCGGCTCGACATTGTGGGTGAGCGGCTGACGGACATTGACCTCGACCTCACCGAACGGCGCGCGGCACTGCAATCGACCGACCTTACCGAAGTCATTTCCAACCTGAAGGCGCAGCTGATGCAGCTGGAAGCCGCGCAGTCTGCCTTTGCCCGGATCAACCAGCAGACTTTGTTCGACCTGATCAGCTGATCTGACGAAAATAAATCGTCGTCCTAAACCGGACGCTAACCAGTCCGTATTAACCACATGACAGGTGCCCCTGGTGGCGCCGCCGGGGCTTACCGCTTCCGGGTGCTTATATCGGGGATAGTTTCATGTTCGCTGCCATTGGACTGGTCGTCCTGCTTGTCATGGTGTTCGGCGGCTTTGCCTTCACCGGCGGCGATCTTGGCCCGGTGCTTCATGCCCTGCCCCATGAAATGCTGATCATCGGCGGCGCGGCCGTCGGCGCGCTCATCATCGGCAATAGCGGATCGGACCTCAAGGCGCTGGGCGGTGGCCTGGGCAAGGTGTTCAAGGGCGCCAAATATAAGAAGCAGGATTTTCTGGACTGCATCTTTCTGGTGTCCAAGCTCATGAAAACGCTGCGGGTCGAAGGGCCAGTGGCGCTGGAGCCGCATATCGAGGACCCCTCAACCTCCACCATCTTCACCGAATATCCCAAGCTGATGAAGGACAAGGCGCTGGTCCACCTGATCAGCGACACGCTGCGTCTGGTCGTCATCTCGTCCGGCACGCTCGATCCCCATGCGGTGGAAGAGGTGATGGACAACAGCCTCAAGACGCATCACCACGAAGCGATCAAGCCGGCGGACAATCTGCAAGGCCTGGCCGATGCGCTGCCCGCGCTCGGCATCGTTGCGGCTGTTCTGGGCGTGGTCAAGACGATGGGCTCGATCGACCAGCCGCCCGCGATTTTGGGTGCGATGATCGGTTCGGCGCTGGTCGGCACCTTCCTTGGCATCCTGCTCGCCTATGGCATGGTCAATCCCTTCGCCAACCGCTGCCGGTCCGTGATCGAGGCGGATGGGGCAATCTATCATGTCGTCAAGCAGATCATCGTCGCCTCGCTCCACGGCCACCCGCAGCCGCTGGTGATCGAGGCGGCCCGTTCCGGCCTGACCCATGCCAACCAGCCCGGCTTTGCCGAAGTGTTCGACGGTATGCGGGGCAAATAAGCCATGGCGGAGAAAAAGCGCGGCGCGAACGAGCCGGAACCCCGGCCGATCATCGTCAAGAAGATCATCGTCGACGGCCATGGCGGCCATCATGGCGGCGCATGGAAAGTCGCCTATGCCGATTTCGTGACGGCGATGATGGCGTTTTTCCTGCTGATGTGGCTGCTGGGTGCGACCACCGAAAAGCAGCGCAAGGGGCTGGCCGACTATTTCACGCCCACTTTGGTGCAGACCAAGGAAAATTCGGCCGGGTCGAATGGCATGTTCGGTGGCGACAGCATGATGGCGAAGGAAAATTACCCGACGACCGGTGGTCAGGGCAGTCTGGCCATTACCATTCCGCGCGACGCCAGCGGCACGAAGGACCAGGGCGGCAAGGCGATGAAAGCCGCCGATCGGCAGAAATTTGAATCGATCAAGAAGGAACTGGAAGCGCGCATGGCCAAGCGCATGGCCAAGCTGCGCAAGAATGTGCGCTTCACCGAAACCCGTGAAGGACTGCGCATCGACCTGATCGACGAGGCGGATTTCGCGATGTTCGCGATGGGCACCGACCGGCTGGTGCCGCAGGCCCGCGCGCTGATCGGCGAAGTCGCGTCCGTGCTGCAAACCATGCCCAACCCGCTGATCGTGCGCGGCCATACCGATGGCCTGCCCTATGCGTCGGGCCGGACCATGAACAACTGGCTGCTGTCATCGACCCGCGCCGAATCGACGCGCAGGGCGCTGGCCGACAGCGGCATCGGCAATGCCCGCTTCGCCCGGATCGAGGGCGTCGCCGACCGTGAACCCTTCATCAAGAACGACGCCTATGATCCGCGCAACCGGCGCATGTCGATCATCCTGGGCTGGACCCGCGGCGGCAACAGCGCTGACGATGAGGATATGGACGCGGAAACCAAGGCCGCGATCAAGGAACGTGACGATCCGGCCCGCGTGGCGAAAAAGGCGGCACAGAGCCTGGACATGGGCGGCACCGGCCTGCCTGGCGGCGCGGCACTGCTGAACCCAACGGCGCCTGGGACTTCGAACAAGCCAGGGAAGCATTGAGGATGACGGGGTAGCGCGAGGGGTGGTTTGCGGACGGGCGGCTCTTCCCACCGTCATGCCAGCGAGGGCTGGCATCTCTCTTTTCTTTCAATCGCTTCGCTAAAAGAAGTGAGATCCCAGCCTTCGCTGGGATGACGACATGGGTGGCCTATTATGGTCGCTATCAGTCAATCGCCGCCATCGTCATCCTAATGGGAGTCTGTATCCCTTTGCGCGCTCGTCGCGCGCATCCGTAATTTTTGTGTGAATGGACCCCGGATCAAGTCCGGGGTGACGAAGGGCGGACGGTCGTGCGAATAGGCGCGGCCTAACCGCCGCTCGCGCCTACTTCTTCTTGCCGAAGTCCACCGTCACCACGTTGGAGCCATCTTCCGCCACGACCTGCGGGCCGTCATTTTCCGCTTCGTCATGCGGCTCCGGCAGAGCGTCGCCCGCGACCTGAAACTGGAGTGCGAAGTTGACGGCGGGGTCGACGAACGCGGTGATCGCGGCGAAGGGGATGTTGAGGTGGGCGGCGACCTGGTTGAAGGTCAGGCTGACCTCGAAATGATGGTCGCTGACCTTCAGGTCCCAATATTTATTCTGGAGGACGATGGTCATTTCGTCCGGGAAGCGTTCGATCAGCCGCTTGGGGATGTCGACGCCGGGTGCCTGGGTCTTGAAGGTGATATAGAAATGGTGGCTGCCGGGCAGGCCGCCGCTGGCCTGCACCTCTCCCAACACGCGACCGACGACGGCGCGCAGGGCTTCCTGCACGATTTCGTCATAGGGAATCAGGCTGTCGGGCAGGTCATCGCTCATGGCGTCCATGTCCTAACGGCGCGAAACAGGGGGTCAAGCCCCCTGGCACACCCGCACCGGCCCACACCCCCACCCGACCGCCCACAGAGTGTATCCTGAATGGGAGGTCGGGTGGGGGTGTGGGCCGGTGCGGTAACCGAAATGCGCTCTTCCGCGCATTTCGAGACAGACAGACGCCCCGCATTGCACGACCAGATTGCAAGATGGGCGGCACGCGCTATAGGGCCACCATGCGCACGGCCGAGATTCACCGCAACACGGCGGAAACCCAGATCGACGTAACCGTCAACCTTGACGGCACGGGTCTTTATACGGTGTCGACGGGCATCGGTTTCCTCGACCATATGATCGAGCAATTGTCGCGGCACTCGCTGATCGACATGACCGTCAAGACCGTGGGCGACCTGCATATCGACCAGCATCACACGACCGAGGATACCGCGATCGCGATTGGCGAGGCGGTGGCCAGGGCGCTGGGCGACAAGCGGGGGATTTCGCGCTACGGCTCTGTCTATTCGCCGATGGACGAGACGCTGACGCGGGTGGCGCTCGACATTTCGGGGCGGCCCTGGCTGGTGTGCAAATTGCCCTTCACCGTGCAGAAGGTGGGCGAGTGGGACACGGAGATGGTGGAGCATTTCTTCCACAGCTTCGCGCAGGCCGCCGGCATCACGCTGCACATCGAATTTCTGTACGGCAGCAATAATCACCATATCGTCGAAAGCGCATTCAAGGGGCTGGCCCGCGCGCTGCGGCAGGCGGTGGAGATCGACCCGCGCAAGGCGGATGCGATCCCGTCGACCAAGGGGATGTTGTGAGTTCGCTTATCGCATTTTTCCCCTTTAATCCTCCCCTTATAGGGGAGGTGGCTGGCGCAGCCAGACGGAGGGGTGTCGCCCTCCCGATAGCGGGACACCCCTCCACCACTTCGTGGTCCTCGAAAGGAGACACGTGGCTCCTTTCGACCCCTTGCAGGGGAGGATATGTGTTGATCGAGGGAGGCTTAAGGTGACCATCGCCCTGATCGACTATGGCGCGGGCAATCTGCATTCGGTGTATAACGCCCTGCGCAAGGCGGGAGCTGATGATGTCGTCATTACCGCGGACGCCGATGTGGTGGCACGGGCCGACCGGATCGTGTTGCCGGGCGTCGGCGCATTCCGGGCGTGCCGTGATGCACTGGTGGCGATTCCCGGCATGGTCGATGCGATGGGCGAGGCCGTCCATAAGCGCGGCGTGCCGTTTCTGGGCGTGTGCGTGGGGATGCAATTGCTGGCCGAGGCTGGCGAGGAATTCGGGCGGCATGAAGGGCTGGGCTGGATTGGCGGCACGGTGCGGTTGATGCAGCCGGGCGACGCCAGCATCAAGGTGCCGCATATGGGGTGGAACGATGTCGTGCTGAACGGCACGCCGCCGCTGCTGGAGCCGGGCGAGGCCTATTTCCTGCACAGCTATCATTTCGAGGCGACCGATCCCGCCCATATTGCCGCCGTGACCGACCATGGCGGCCCGCTGGTGGCGGCGGTCGCGCGCGACACCATCATCGGTTGCCAGTTTCACCCGGAAAAGAGCCAGACCTATGGCCTTTCCTTCCTGTCGCGCTTTCTGGAGTGGAAGCCGTGATCCCTTTAGCATGGCGTGTTCCCGCGAAGGCGGGAACCCAGGCCCGCCGTCTGAACTGGGTTCCCGCCTTCGCGGGAACACGCTGCCCCATTATTGTCTGGTGAGTCCATGTCTCTGATCGTCTTTCCCGCCATCGACCTGAAAAACGGGCAGGTCGTGCGCCTGGCCGAAGGCGATATGGACCGTGCGACCGTCTATGGCGACGATCCGGCGGCGCAGGCGGCGTTGTTCGCGCAGGCGGGCGCGCAGCATCTGCATGTGGTCGATCTGGATGGCAGTTTTGCCGGCCATGCGGTCAATGCCGCGGCGGTCGAGCGGATCGTCGAGACCTTTCCGGGCCATGTCCAGCTGGGCGGCGGGATTCGCAACCGCGAGTCGGTGGAGCGCTGGTTTGACCTGGGCGTATCGCGCATCGTCATCGGCACGGCGGCGCTGAAAGACCCGGCCTTCGTCAAGCTGGCGGCGCGCGATTTTCCCGGCGGGATCGTGGTGGCCGTCGATGCCCGCGACGGCTTTGTCGCGACCGATGGCTGGGCGGAAAAATCCGACATGCCGGTGATCGACCTGGCGCGGCGGTTCGAGGATGCGGGCGTTGCCAGCCTGTTGTTCACTGATGTGGGGCGCGACGGGATGTTGAAAGGCTGCAATGTCGAGGCGACGGTCGATCTGGCGCGGGCGACCGACATTCCGGTGATCGCCAGCGGCGGCGTGGCGGGGATTGCCGACATTCGCGTGCTGAGCCTGCACGCCGATGACGGGATAGAGGGCGTGATCACCGGGCGGGCGCTGTATGACGGGCGGCTGGACCTGAAGGTCGCGCTGGCCGTGGCGCAGGCGGCGGCGTGATCAATTGTGCATCCTTTCCCGTTCGGGCTGAGCGAAGTCGAAGCCTTCACCTGAGCATAGCGAAGGCCCTCACTGCGTTCGGGTGGCCCCTTCGACTTCGCTCAGGGCGAACGGAAAATGGAGCATCGCTTTGACCGTCCGCACCCGTGTCATCCCCTGTCTGGACGTGGCCAATGGGCGCGTGGTCAAGGGCGTGAATTTCGTGGATCTGCGCGATGCGGGCGATCCGGTCGAGCAGGCAAAGCTGTATGACGCGGCGGGCGCGGACGAGCTGTGCTTTCTGGATATTACCGCGACGCATGAGGCGCGCGGCACGATTCTCGACGTGGTGCGGCGCACTGCCGAGGTCTGCTTCATGCCCGTTACTGTGGGCGGCGGGGTGCGGACGCCTGAGGATGCACGCGCGCTGCTGCTGGCCGGGGCGGACAAGGTGGCGGTGAACAGCGCGGCGGTGGCGCGGCCCGAACTGGTGGCGGATATTGCCGATCGCTTTGGCAGCCAGTGCATCGTGGGATCGGTCGATGCGCGCCGGGTCGGCGAGGGTCGCTGGGAAATTTTCACCCATGGCGGACGCGTGTCCACCGGGATCGACGCGCTGGACCATGCGCTGCGGCTGGCGGAACTGGGCGCGGGCGAATTGCTGGTGACGTCGATGGATGGCGACGGGACCAAGGCGGGCTATGACCTGGCGCTGACGCGCGCGATCGCCGATGCGGTATCGATCCCGGTCATCGCCAGCGGCGGTGTGGGGACGCTGGACCATCTGGTCGAAGGCGTGACATTGGGCCATGCCAGCGCGGTGCTGGCGGCGTCGATCTTCCATTTCGGGCAGCATACGATCGCAGAGGCGCATCGCGCGCTGGCGGCGGCGGGCGTACCGGTGCGCGGCACCAATCTGGCTGAGGCGTGAGGACAGATATGCGCGAGACCCTGCACCAACTGGAACAGACGATCCGCCAGCGGCGCTCGGCTGATCCCTCCACATCCTATGTCGCCAAGCTGACGGCACGGGGGCGCGGCAAGATTGCGCAGAAGGTGGGCGAGGAAGCTGTCGAGACGGTGATCGCCGCGATGGCCGGGGATCGCGACGGCGTGGTCGGCGAAAGCGCGGACCTGCTGTTCCATCTCCTGCTGCTGCTCGCGGACCTCGACATTTCGCTCGACGATGTGTGCGACGAGCTGGAGCGGCGTGAGGGCGTGTCGGGCATTGCCGAGAAGGCGTCGCGCCCCGCGGACTGACTATCATCGGATAGATATTGCGTCCGCTGCGTTCTGGCCTAGCCTTATGGGCGGGACAGGGAGTGGAGAACATGATGATACGGACGGTAATCGGCGGCCTGCTGGGCGGCTTCGCGATGTTTATCACAGGCTTCATCTTCTGGGGTACGCCGCTGAGCGCGCTGGCGACGAGCCGCGCCGAGGGCCAGGCAAGCGCCAACTTGCAGGCGGCGCTGGCGCAGGCGCTCAACACGACCGGCACCGGCGTCTATACCATCCCCGATCCGGCGACGGCGGAGGGGACCATCCTGTACGGCAAGGGTCCGGTAGCGCAGATTTTCTACAATAGCAGCGGCTTTCCGGTGATGGACAGCGCCAGCCTGATCGGCGGGCTGATCCTGGCGCTGGTGGTGGGCGTGCTGATCGCGCTGGCGCTGCGGTTCGTCACGACCGGTTTTGCCGAGCGGGCGCGGGTCAGCCTGATCTTCGCGCTGGCGACGGTGCTGTGGATGGATATCGGGCAGGCCGTGTTCAACCATGCGCCCTGGGGCTATATTCTCTATCTGGGGTTCAGCGATTTCGTGGCGCTGGCGGTAGCTGGTCTGATTGCGGCCAAGCTGATGGACGGGGCGCAACCCGCGGTCGGGACGGTCCACTAAGCCGTGATGCCGTCACTCTGACCCGTTCGTTTCGAGCGAAGTTTGGGGCTTCAAACCGCTGCTTCCTGCGCCATGCGGATCATGCAGGCGGCGTGGCGATGGGCGATGGCCATGCGATCCTCGCCATAGCCGCCGCCCATGGTGCTGGCGACGGGGATGGCCCGCGCCCGCGCCTGGCGCATGACATAGCGGTCGCGCGCATCGAGACCCGCATCGGTCAGCGCCAGCCGCCCCAGCCGGTCGTCGCCATGGGGATCGACCCCGGCCTGATAGAGGATGAGGTCGGGCGCCAAATCGTCCAGCACGGGCGGCAGCGTGTCGTGCAGGATGGTGAGATAGGCGACGTCCTCCACCCCGTCGGGCAGGCCGATGTCGAGCGTGGAGCGCGCCTTTCGCACCGGGAAATTTTTTTCCGCGTGGATCGACAAGGTGAAAATGTCCGACCGGCCCGCCAGCAGCGACGCCGTGCCATCGCCCTGATGCACGTCGAGGTCCAGGATCAGGATGCGATCCGCCTCCCCCTCCGCGATCAGCCGGTTGGCGGCGATGGCCAGGTCGTTGAACACGCAATAGCCCGCCCCGCTATCGGCCAGCGCATGGTGGCTGCCACCTGCGGCATTGGCGGCAAAGCCGTGCAGGCGCGCCAGCCGCGCCGCCGCCCATGTGCCGCCGGGCGACAGCAGGGAGCGGCGCATCACCCGCTCCGTCACCGGAAAGCCGATCCGTCGTTCCTTGGGTGGCGGGACGGTAAGGGTCAGCACCTCTTCCACATAGGCGGGATCATGCACCGCCTCTATCCAGGTGCGCGGCATCGGATCGGGCGTGTGGAGGGTCATGGGCGGCGCAGTTTCGCGCAGCGCCTCCATCACCAAACCATATTTGTCGAAACGAAAGCGGCTGCCGGGTGTTGCGGGAGAGACATAGGCAGGATGGTGAACGACGTGCAGCATGATCTTTTCCGCTATCGTGATTTGAACGGTGGCCGCTTTGCGCTATCTGGTCCAGCATGAACCGTCCCGACATGATCCGTTTTTCGACGCTGGCCTTGCTGAGCGCCAGTGCCCTTAATGCCAGCACCCTGCCCGCTTACGCCCAGACGCCGGTAACGCAACCCCCGGCCACCGCGCCGACGCTGCCCCCGGCCATGGTGCAGCCGGTGCCGCCCGCGCCATTGCCAGCGCCCATCCCGCCGCTGTCGGCGGCGCAGGAGGCGTGGGCGAATGGCTGGCTGCGCGGTGGCGCGGAACAGGGGCTGATGGCGCGCAGCAAGGCGACCGCCAACCTGACCGGCGAGGCGCTGGTCAACGCCGTGCTGGACCGGGCCAAGGCGCTGTCCACCGGGCGGGTCGATGCTGCCGATTTCCTGGAGATATGGGCGCTGCGTCCCGAACGATTCGATCCGCGCCCAGGGCTGGCCAAGGCAGTGGCCGAGGATCGGCTGGCGCAATGGGCCAATGCGCTGACGCCGCCCTATGCGGGCTATGACGGGCTGCGCAAGGGGCTGGCGACCTATGAGGCGATCCGCGACAAGGGCGGCTGGCCAGTGCTGACCGCCACGTCCGCGCCGATGGTGGTGCGCGCGCGTATCGCGCTGGAGGACAGGAGCGTCACCCCGACGGAGAATCTGACCGACGTGCTGCAACGGGCGCAGCGGCGCTATGGGCTTAATCCCACCGGATTGCTCGACGCACGGACGCTGGCGGCGCTCAATGTCAGCGTGGATGACCGGATCGCCGCGATCATGGCCAATATGGAGCGGTGGCGCTGGATGCCGCGCCGCCTGCCGATCAACCGGGTGCAGGTGAACATCGCCGCCGCCGTGCTGACCGTGTTTCAGGGCGATCAGCCGGTCACGTCGATGCGTGCGGTCACCGGCAGCCCGCAAAATGCGACGCCGATGCTGACGTCGAACATCCATTCGATCGTGGTCAATCCGCCATGGAACGTGCCGATGTCGATCGCCAAGCGCGAATTGTTCCCCAAGGGGCGCGCGGCGCTGGCAAGGCAGGGCTACAAGATCATCAAGACGCCCGAAGGCGGTGAGCGGATCGTTCAGCCAGCCGGCCCGAACAGCGCGCTGGGGCGGTTGAAGTTCGATTTCGCCAACCCGTTCGCGGTCTATCTGCACGACACGCCGTCACGCGGCAAATTTGCGAGCTATGACCGGCTGGCCAGCCATGGTTGCATCCGGCTGGAAAAGCCGGTGTCGCTGGCCGAGCTGATGGTGGCGAGCGACCCGGAATTGAATGGGCAAATCCAGACGCTGATCGACGCGGGCAAGACCCAGCGCGTGTCGTTGCCGCAGGAAGTGGCGGTCTATCTGCTCTACTGGACCGCCTTTGCCAGCAGCAACGGCACGATGAGTTTCCGCGCCGACCCCTATGGCTGGGACAAGTTGCTGGCCGAAAAGATCGAAGCATCGAGCCGCCGGGCCGACCCCACCGCCCTCCCCTCCCCGACTATCGCATCGAAGGACTGACCACCCATGCGCAAAATTGCCCTGTTCGCCCTAGCCGGTGCCCTTGCCCTGTCCGCCTGCGGCAAGAAGGAAGAAGAGCCGACGGCGACCAATAATCTGGTCGAGCCGCCGGTCGAAAATGTCATCATCGAGGAGCCGGACGCGGTGCTGCCGCCACCGTCCAACAATGCCGTCGCGACTCCGGCCGCGCCGCCACCGTCCGTGTCCGAACAGCAGCAGATTCAGGATGATGCCGACGCCACCGGCATGACCGCGCGCCTGCCCCAGGAAGGCGAAGAGAGCCAGCCCGTGGACGAAGCGAGCGGTTCCGCACCATAAGGTGCATCGCCCCGCTCTTGGAGCGGGGCTGCGACTTTGCTATATTGGCATCATGGATCGCCGCAATTTCACGAAGTTCGCTATAAGCGGACTCGCCTTTTCGTTTCTAACCGACAGCATCGGCCGGGCAGCCGTGCCAGTGGGGGCGTCACCTTTGCCCGCCGCCGCGCCTTTGCCTGCAACGCCGGTCGTGCAGCCAGTGGCGGCCAAACCCTATGCGTCGCTGCTGGAGCGGGCCAAGGCCGCGCTGGACCGGCATGGCGACGCCTTCACCCTGCGGGACCGGGTGGCGATCGCCGATTTCAATGCGCCGTCCAAGGATTTGCGCTTCCATATCGTCGACCTGATCGGCGGGCAGAGCAGCAGCTATCTGGTTGCCCATGGCCGTGGGTCGGACCCGGCGCATAGCGGCTGGCTCCAGAGTTTTTCCAACGAACCCAATTCGCTGGCCAGCAGTTCGGGCGCGTTCAAGACCGGCGAACAATATATCGGCCAGCATGGCCGGGCGATGCGGCTCATTGGGCTGGACCCGCAGAACAACAATGCCGAACCGCGCGCCATCGTCGTCCATGGCGCGGACTATGTGGGCGAGGACCATATCGCAACCTGGGGCAAATGCGGACGCAGCGAAGGCTGTTTCGCGGTCGCGCCGCATATGTTGCCGCAATTGCTGGGGCTGCTGGGCAGCGGGCGGTTGCTCTATGCGGACAAGATCGGGATTGAGGCGTAAGCTTTTCCAACGTCATCCCAGCGAAAGCTGGGATCTCTGTTCTTCCAGAGCAGCGTTGCGAAGAAAAGCGGGATGCCAGCTTTCGCTGGCATGACGGGAGACAGGGGCGATGCGCCTCCCGCTCCCGAAAAGCATATTACCCCGCCTTCACTCCCGTCATCGCTTCGGCCGCCGGCTTGTTGGTCGCATCGACCGACCCATCGGCCAGCATCGTCTTGCTGAGCGCCACCGCTTCGGCCTGAAGCGCCGGATCGCTGGCCGCCTGACTGGCCCCAATCAGCGCAGAGAGGAGGATGTTCTTCGTCACCTTGTCCGCCGCATTTTCCGATGCCGACTTGCGGGCCAGGGCCAGCGCTTCGGTGTAGAGCGGGGCCGAACCAGCCTTGTCCTGCGCAGCGAGTTTCTGGTTGCCCATCTGGATCAATATGCCCGCCAATATGTTGCGGCTGGCCGCGTCGGTCGGCTTTGCCTCCACGACCTTGCGCCAGTGCGGCACCGATTCGCCATAAAGGGCGATCACCTTGTCCATTTGCCCCAGCGCGCCATAGGCAGCGGCATCAGCATAGAGGGCGTTGGCGAGGAAATTGACATTGTCGATCTTCGACGGATCGACCTCTACAGCGGTGCGGATGGCGGGGAGCGCGGCGTCATATTTGGCGACGGCACCAGCATTGTCGCCCGCCTGCTGGGCGCTCTGGCCAGCGGTGAAATCGGTGACGGCGCTGTTGAAGGCGGCGATCTGTTCCGGGGTCATCTGCGCGGCGGCGGGGGTGGATTGAGCGGCAGGCGCGTCCTGGGCCGATGCGGGCGTCACGAGCGCCAGCGGCGCGGACAGGCTCATCAAAGCGATCAGGGTGGTCTTTGCCAATGTCAGGGTCTCCTTGGTTGTTGCACCATAAATGTCGAACAGGCGAACCGTGCGCCTTTCAACATCAATAATGAACGAAGGAGCAGGCTGGTTCCCACCCCCTCAAGGGCGACTCATCGCGCAAAAGGCTCCGGCCATGGCAAAATCGGCGGCGCGCCGGGCATTGCGGGCAGCGGCCTGCGCATCTTCGCCCCATTGTTCGATCTGCCATGCCTCGTCGATTTCGGCGGCCTGCCAGATGGCGTCGAGGTCATGCCCGCCATCGACAATGGCGAGGCCGCAGATGAGTGAGCCGCTCAGGTTCACCAGCGTGGACAGGCCCGCCAGCCGGAAGGGATCGAAGGCGGCCACTGCTGCGCCGAGCCGGGTGAGCGTCTGCGCGGGCTGATCGACCGGCCAGATGCCCTGGGTCACGACGAAGGCAACATCATAGCGCGCGCGTGCCCAATCGAGCAGCGGCTCCCAGGCCGCCGCCTGCCGCTCCACCAGCGTCTGCGGCGCTTCTGCGCGGTAGCAGAGCAGGTCGCTCTCGCCATAGCGGGCGATACCGGCGGCAAAGCTCCTATGATTGGGGACGATATGGTCGATCGCGGCATTGGCAAGGCCGGTGAGCGGCATGGTGGCAGGATCGACGCTCTCACCCTGCACGCGCCATTCGGCAGCCACCGCGTCGGCCAGCGCAGGCGTGGGCAGCGCCAGCAGCGCGCGGGCGGGGGTGCGGACCGGGCGGGTGTCGAGCTGGATGGCAAAGCCCTCGTCAGCGGGAACGACCGCGACGTCCTTGTAAAAGCGCTTCATGGCTTGGTGCGCTTGAACAGGGCCAGCATCAGGCGCGGGACGATCATGAACTGGAACAGGCCGACGATGACCATGATCGCGCCAAACGCCTTGGCCTTGTCCCCCTGCACCCAGGTGAAGCGCTGCATGATGGCGAGGAAGCCGAACATGACGATGAAGGCGCCCGACAGGCGGAACAGGCCGATGGCGAAATGGCGCTGGCGGGCGATCTTTTCGGGATCAACGGGGGGGGGAGGCGGAAAGTCGGTCATGGCGCGCCGATATGGCCGCGCAATTGCGCGCTGTCCATCGCCACGGCCTGCGCACCTGCCGCGATCAGTTCGTCCGGGGCGTGATAGCCCCAGGCGACGCCGATGCTGCGCACGCCTGCCGCCATTCCCATGTCCATGTCGAAGCTGGTGTCGCCGATCATGACGGTGGTGTCGGGCGCGGCCCCGGCTTCGGCCATCGCGGTCAGCAGCATGGAAGGGTGCGGCTTGGACGGGTGGCGATCGGCGGTCTGGAGCGTGACGAAGCGGTCGATCAGACCATGATGGGTGAGGCACAGCGCCAGGCCGCGATCCGACTTGCCGGTGGCAACCCCCAGCAGCCAGCCCGCGCGATCCAGGTCATGCACCAGATCGGCGATGCCGGGATAGAGCGGTTCAGACACGGCATTTTCGCGCCGCATCGCCTGAAACGCCAGCTTGTAGCGTTCGGAGAGATGATCGTGGAAATCCGCTTCCGCATCGGGCAGCAACCGGGCCATGGCGTGGGGCAGCGACAGGCCGACGACCGAAAGGATGGCGAGGCGATCCGGCGCGGCGAGCTTCGCGTCCTCAAACGCGCGGGCCATGGCGGCGCAGATATTATGCTGGCTGTCGACCAGCGTGCCGTCGCAATCGAACACGACCAGGGGGTTAGGCATCGACGCTGTCCCTATTCGCCCCCGCCGCGCGAGCGCCGTTCGCCCTTGCGGTCCTTGCGCACCTGCTTGGCGTGCTGGCGCGCGAACTTCTTTTCATCCTCGCGCGTGGGGCTGCGGTCGATCTCGTCATCCAGCGGCATGTCGCCCAAGCTGAGATCAAAGCCCAGATCGGCGAGGCTGGAGGCGAAATGGGTGGGCAGGTCCGCCATCACATCGACGCGGCCGCCGTCGGGATGATCGACCCGGATGCGGCGGGCGTGAAGGTGCATCTTGCGACTGATCGAGCCGGTCAGGAAACTGTCCTTGCCGCCATATTTGCCGTCGCCCACGATCGGGTGGCCGATCGCGGCGAGGTGGACGCGCAACTGGTGGGTGCGTCCGGTATAGGGTTGCAGCTCGACCCAGGCGGCGCGGTTGCCCGCCCGTTCGATGACGCGATAGCGGGTGCGCGCGGGCAGCCCTTCGGCTTCATCGACATGCATTTTTTCGCCGCCGGTGCCGGGTTGCTTGGCCAGCGGCAGTTCGATCATGCCGTCTGCGATAGCGGGTACGCCGATGACCAGCGCCCAATAGACTTTGCGCGCGGTGCGGCTGGAAAAGGCCTTGGCGAAATGGGCGGCGGCGCGGCTGGAGCGGGCGAGCAGCAAAGCGCCCGACGTATCCTTGTCCAGCCGGTGAACCAGCTTGGGCCGCGATTCGGCGTTGAAGATGAGGCCGTCGAGTAATTTGTCGACATGCTCGTCGGTCTTGGTGCCGCCCTGCGTCGCCAGGCCCGGTGGCTTGTTGATGACGATCGCCTGCGCGTCGCGGTGGATCACCATTTCCTGCACATAGGCGATCTCGTCCTCGGTCAGGTCGATGACCATGGCGCGCTTGGCGGGGCGTTCGGACGGGGCGGCCTTCGCTTCGGCGGGTGGGACGCGGATCATCTGCCCCTCGGCGATGCGATCGCCCGGCGCGGCGCGCGCACCGTCGATGCGCAACTGGCCGGTGCGCGACCAGCGCGACACGATGTTGAAGCCGACATCGGGCAGATGACGCTGGAACCAGCGGTCGAGGCGGATGCCGTCATCGTCGGGCTGGACCCGATATTGGCGCACGTCTAGCGAGACGCCCTTGGCTGCCGATGGCTTGGGCGCGGCGGCCTGAACCACGGGTGCGACCTTGGCGACAGCGGGCTTGGCGGCGGGCTTTTTCGGGCCGGACTTGAAGGGCGGCTTGAAGGCGGGCTTGCCGCCCTCCCCCTTGCGCGCGGTCGCGGCCTTTGCGCCGCCACGGGCGCGACCGGGCGCGCCGGTCGGCTTGCCGGGAACCGGTTTACCGGCTGCGGGCTTGCCGAAGGATTTGCCGGGTGCCGCTTTGCCTGCGGCGGCTTTGCCGGGGGCAGCGGGTTTGCGACCGCGCGGGGCGTCGCTCTTGCCGGGAGGACGACCCTTCATGCCACGACACTCCGCATCAGCGACAGGCCCAGCGCCAGCGCGGCTACCGCCCCGATGACCGAAGCGCAGGCATAGGCCATAGCGACGATGATCTGGCCGCGCTCGATCATCAGCAGCGTTTCCAGGCTGAAGGCGGAGAAGGTGGTGAAGCCGCCCAGCACGCCGACGCCCAGCAGCAGCCGGATCGGTTCGCCCGACGTCATACTGCCGCGCGCCAGCCAGCCAGCCAGCAGGCCCATGGCGAAACCGCCGATCAGATTGGCCGCGAACGTACCCCACGGCCAGGTCGCGCCCGGCGTCATCGCGCCCAGGAAACGGCCCAGCTGGTAGCGCAGCGCAGCGCCCACCGCGCCGCCGCCCATAACAAGGAAAATATTGGTCATGCCGCTGCCCCTACAGGCAAATGGCGATCAGGGGAATGGGGCGGTCCGATTCCGCCCCTTTGCCCCTATTTGCCGTTGTCGGCGATGATGTCGACGCTGGTCTTGCCGCCGGGCGCGTCGGTGAAGAGGATGAAATAGGCGCTGCCATCACCCTTGCGCGTGCCGCCCAGCACATGATCGCCGCCCAATATCTTATGTTCGCCGTCATAACCCGCGCGGCGGGCGAGGGTGTAATAATAGTCCATCACGCCCTGACGCGGCGCAGGTGTCACAAAACTGGCAGCGCGCAGGGTGCAGCCATTGCGTTCCGCGCCCGCCGCTTCGGTCAGCTGCGCGCCGGGATAGAGAGTGAAGGGATCGGGCAGACGCTGCGCCCATTCCATGCCGTAAGCGAGCTGCTTGCTGCAATTGACGTTGCCGCCGTTGCGCGACGCCTGTTCGCGGGCGACTGCGCCCAAGGTGACGGTCGATGCCATTGCGTCGCCTGCGCTGGGCGCGGGCGCGGCGAGCAGCTTGCCGCCCGCCTGTTGCAGGGCCGCAGCCTGCGCCTTGCCGGCGTCGCCACCAAGCAACGGCACCGCGCCATTGGCGGGACGGTCAGCGGGGCGCACGGCGTTGCGGTTGGACTGACCGACCAGCTGGGGATCGACCACGATCGGGTCGGCCAGCGCGCCTTTGAGCGCGGGATCGACCGCATTGTTGGTGAGTTGCGCATCGAGCGCGGCGAGGCTGGCATCCTTGTCCCCCTTGCCGCAGGCCGCGAGCGCCAGCGTCAGCGTGATGATGGAAACGGACCTGAAAAACGCCATGCTGCACTCCTTCGTAAACGAGGCATGAAGAGTGCGGGTTAATTTTTCGTTAGGACTTTTGGTGAATCGCGGTAAAATTCCGCATCACCGGGCCAGTTTCTGCTTACTGGCCTGCCTGTTCGCCTTGTGGCCATGCAGCGGAACGGCCATTAAAGCTGGATGCTAAATATATTATCCGGCTTTATCGGCCTTGTCACCCTGATCCTGATGATCCCCGCTTTCATTCCTTTGCTGGGCGCACTCAACTGGCTGCTGGTGCCCATGGCGCTGTTCGGCGCGGTGATCGGCATGATCTCATCGCGCAATGGCGGGCGTAATTTCTGCCTGATCGTCGCGGCCTTTGGCGCTTTACGGCTGTTCCTGGGCGGGGGGATTTTCTGACCGCCGCCGAATCTCATGCGCGATCAGGTCTGTTCGCTGCCGCCGCCGCCTATGGCCTGTGGGGGCTGTTGCCGCTGTTTTTCCGGCTGGTCGATCATGTCCATCCGGTGGAAATCGTCACCCAGCGGGTGTTGTGGTCGCTGCTGCTGATCCTCACGCTGCTGGCGGCGCGACGGGCCTTGGCCCCGATGATGACGGCGTTGCGCGAACGGCGGCTGATCCTGCCGCTGGCCGCTTCGGCGCTGATGATCGCGATAAACTGGCTGACCTATGTATGGGCAGTCAATGATGGGCATGTCGTCGCAACGAGCCTTGGCTATTTCCTCAACCCGCTGGTCAATGTCGCGCTGGGCGTGCTGGTGTTGAAGGAAAAGCTGCGGCGGCCGCAAATGCTGGCGATCGGCGTGGCGGCGGTGGGGGTTGCGATCCTGGCGGCGGCGGCGCTGACGACGTTGTGGATCAGCCTGACGCTGGCGATCAGCTTTGCTTTTTATGGCCTGCTACGCAAAATCACCCCGGTCGCGCCGATGACGGGCCTAGGCGTCGAAACGCTGCTGCTGACGCCACCAGCCATTGCTTATCTGATCTGGGAAGCGGGCCATGGCGGGGTGAGTTTCGGACAGGATGCCGGGACGACGGCGCTGCTGGTGATTTCCGGCGCAGTGACGACGGTGCCGCTGGTGCTGTTCGCCATGGCGGCGCAACGGCTGCCCATGGCGACGCTGGGAATCTTGCAATATCTGGCCCCGATGCTGCAATTTTTCTGCGGCGTCGTGCTGTTCGGCGAGACATTGAGCCAGGGCCAGATGCTGAGCTTTGGCCTGATCTGGATCGCGCTGATCCTGTTTGCGACCGATGGGGTGCGGATGGCCAGGCGGAACCGGGTGGCGACGGTTTAACACTCCCGTTGCGCCGCTCCTGATCCTCCCCTTGCAGGGGAGGTGTCGGGCCGCAGGCCAGACGGAGGGGTGTTCTGCTATCGTTAGGGTGACACCCCTCCGTCAGCACTGCGTGCTGACACCTCCCCTACAAGGGGAGGATGCCTGGATAACCTCCAGTCTTGATTGAATATGACTCAGGAAAATTCCGTCGCCTCGAAGCGCACCTTTTCGCCGACCGCATCATTGGCCAGCGCATCTTCCCACATCACGCGATTGCCGCGAATGATGGTGCCGACGGCCTTGCCGGTCAGCTCCATCCCCTCAAACGGCGACCAGTTGCAGCGGGAGGCCAGCCAGTCGCTGCCCACGGTCCAGCGTTTTTTCAGGTCCACCACGGTGAAGTCCGCGTCATAGCCAAGCGCGATCCGGCCTTTGCCGACCAGTCCGAACACCCGTTGCGGGCCGGAGGAGGTCAGTTCGATGAAGCGGCGCAGCGTCAGCCGCCCCTGTGCCACATGGTTGAGCAGCAGCGGCACCAGCGTCTGGACGCCTGGCATCCCGCTGGGGCTGGTGGGATAGGGCTTGGCCTTTTCCTCGATCGTATGGGGGGCATGATCGCTGCCCAGCACGTCAGGCACGCCCTGATTGAGCCAGTGCCACAGCCCGTCGCGGTGCGCGCCCGACCGGATCGGCGGGTTCATCTGCGCATAGGTGCCAAGGCGCGGATAGGCCTCCTCTCCGGCAAGCGTCAGATGCTGGGGCGTCACCTCGCAGGTCGCGATATCCTTGTTCTGGCCGATATAGGCGAGTTCGGCGGGCGTGGTGATGTGCAGGATATGGATGCGGCGGCGCGCGGCGCGGGCCAGGCCGATGATGCGTTTGGTCGCGATCATCGCGCTTTCATCGTCGCGCCAGACCGGGTGAGAGGATGGATCGCCCGCCAAGGCGTGACCTTTGCGCGCATTCATCCGCGTCTCATCCTCCGCATGGATGGCGACGCGGCGGGTGCCGCTGGCCAGCACGCGGGCGAGCGCATTGTCATCATCGACCAGCAGGCTGCCGGTGGAGGCTCCCATGAAAATCTTGACCCCTGCGGTGCCGGGGATGCGTTCCAGATCGCGCAGATGTTCGGCATTGTCCGCCGTCGCGCCGACATAAAAGGCATGGTCGCACCACATACGATGATGGGCGCGCTTGAGCTTGTCATGGACGCGGTCTGCCGTGTCGGTATTGGGATTGGTGTTGGGCATTTCGAACACGGCGGTGATGCCGCCCAGCACCGCGGCGCGGCTGCCCGATTCGAGATCTTCCTTATGCTCCAGCCCCGGCTCGCGGAAATGGACCTGACTGTCGATGCAGCCGGGCAGGACATCAAGGCCGGTGCAGTCGATGGTTTCGCCGGCATCACCAAGGTCCGTGCCGATCGCGACGATCCTGCCGCCGCGCACGCCGACATCGGTCTGCTCCGCGCCGCCCGGCGTATGGATGGTGCCGTTCTTCAGGATCAGGTCGAAAGTTTCGGACATGGTGCGCTCCGTGAAAAACCGTTCGCCCTGAGCGAAGTCGAAGGGCCATGCCGAACGCAGTGAGGCCTTCACGATGTTCAGGCAAGGGCTTCGACTTCGCTCAGCCCGAACGGGTTGGTAATTGGGTGCATCTGTCCTACCTAAAGCCGATGACCGGCACCACCCTCACCGACCGCGCGATCCTCAGAATTTCAGGGGAGGAGGCGCGACCCTTCCTGCAAGGCTTGCTGACGCGCGATGTTTTGACGCTGGCACCCGGTGCGCCGCGCTGGACCGCGCTGCTGAGCGCGCAGGGCAAGGCGCTGTTCGACATGATATTGTGGGCAGACGATGCGGATGTGTTGATCGACTGCGAGGCGGCGCAGGCGGAAGCCTTGGCGAAGCGGCTGACGCTCTATCGGCTGCGGCGGAAGGTCGTGATCGCCCGCGACACAAGGCTGGCGGTGCATTGGGCGCTGGAGGCGGCGGACAGGCCGCGCGATCCGCGCTTGCCTGCGCTGGGCCATCGCTGGATTGAAGCGCCGGGGGATGACGACGCATCCGCCGCGTTCCGCGCGCACCGGCTGGCGCTGGGCGTATTCGAGGGCGCGGATGAACTGGGGCAGGACCAGACACTCTGGCTGGAAACCAATGCCGGGGAGTTGCACGGTGTCGATTATGACAAGGGCTGCTATGTCGGGCAGGAGAATACCGCGCGGATGCATTATCGCGCCAAGGTGAACCGGCGGCTGGTCGCGGTGCCGCTGGCGCAAGCCGACGAGAAGCGCCAGCGGGCGGCTCTGCCGGACATGGGATTGTCGATCGAGTTGCGGCGGGTGGAAACGCTCGATCCGGCTACCCTGCCCGACTGGCTGGCGACGGCGGTTGCGGATCAGGCGGCGGAATGAACGCATTGCTTCCCAACCTCCGTTCGTTTCGAGCGAAGTCGAGAAACCTGTGCGCTACGTTTCTCGACTTCGCTCGAAACGAACGGAAGTTGTTGCTGCTGTTCCTTGCCCTGTTCGCCACCCCGGCCCTCGCCGACACCCCCTGGACGCTGCTCAAAACCTACCCGCATGACCCCGCCGCCTTTACCGAGGGACTCTTTTTCCATGACGGCGCTCTCTATGAAAGCACCGGGCTGGAGGGGCGGTCGGATATTCGCAAGGTGCGGCTGAAGGATGGCAAGGTCACCCAGCGCCGCGTGCTGGAGCCGCGCTATTTTGGCGAGGGGATCGTCAATTGGGGCGACCGGCTGATCAGCCTGACCTGGCGCCATGGTCAGGGCTTCCTCTGGCAACTGAGCGATTTCACGCCGACCGGCGACTTTCGCTATGCGGGTGAAGGCTGGGGGCTGACCCAGGACGGGCGGCATATCATCCAGAGCGACGGCAGCGCGCAATTGCGCTTCCTTGATCCTGAAAGCCTGGCCGAGCAGCGGCGCATCACCGTGACGTGGAACGGGCGCGCAGTCGATCGGCTCAATGAGCTGGAATGGGTGCGCGGCGAGATATGGGCGAATGTGTGGTATGAAACGAAGATTGCGCGGATCGACCCGGCGACTGGCGCGGTGATCGACTGGATCGACGTTGCGCCGCTGATGAAGGCGGCAGGCGTGCGCGATAGCGAGGCGGTGGCCAACGGCATCGCCTATGACGCGGCGAAGGACCGGGTCTTTGTTACGGGCAAATATTGGCCGAAGCTGTTTGAGATCAAGGTGGGGAAGTAGGCTTTGTCGATCCTCCCCTGCAAGGGGAGGATTATTTTACCGCTTCCAGCGCGCCCAGATGGCGGTAGGGAGCAACAGCCCGCGCGCTTCTTCCCGCACCGCCAGTTCGCCCACTTCGACCTCGCCGGGCAGGTCGGCAAAGGCCTGCCGCAGCAGTTCGCCGATCGCGAGGGCCGACATGCGGACGGCGTAGACGGTCAGGAACAGGAAACGGCTGTCGGCGTCGAGCAGCTGGCGGCAATTGGCGATGAGCGCGGGGAGATCTTCCTCCAGTCGCCAGACTTCGCCGTCGGGACCGCGGCCATATTTGGGCGGGTCGAGCAATATGCCGTCATAGCGGCGGTTGCGCCGGACTTCGCGGGCGACGAATTTGGCCGCATCCTCGACGATCCAGCGTATCGGCCGGTCCGCCATGCCCGACAGGTCAGCGTTCGCACGGGCCTGCGCCACGGATTTTTTCGACGCATCGACATGGACCATGCGCGCGCCGCTGGCCGACATGGCGAGTGTGCCGACCCCGGTATAGCCAAACAGGTTCATGACTTCGGCGTCGGGCTTGTCGGCGGTGCGTTCGCGCATCCAGTCCCACACCGGGGCCATGTCCGGGAAGAAGCCCAGATGGCGGAACGGGGTGCAACTGGACTGGAAGGTCACTTCCTTCCATGTGAGCGGCCAGCCTTCGGCGGGGACGGGCTTTTCGTAGAACCAGCGGCCCCCGCCCTCCTCGTCCGAACCGGGGACAAATTCGCCGTCCGCCTTCCAGTTATCAGTCGCGGGCGCCCACATCGCCTGCGGTTCGGGACGGATGAAGCGGAAACGGCCATAGCGCTCCAGCTTGCGGCCGTGGCCCGAATCGATCAGGCCATAATCGGCCCAGGGTTCGCCGATGAGGGTTTGAAGATTCATAGCAACTCTCCGTTCGGGCTGAGCGAAGTCGAAGCCCCCGCCTGAGCGACAGCGAAGGCCTCACTACGTTCGGCCGAGCCCTTCGACAGGCTCAGGGCGAACGGGAAATAACTAGGCGCGCGGGGTTGCGCGTTCGGCGACATAGGCGGTGACCGCCTCGAACGTGCCGGGCAGCTTCACATAATGTTCCTCGCGCGCGAACAGGTCGCCGACGCGGGCGGGGAGCGGCGGGCGGGTGCCGGTGGCGCGTTCGACCGCGTCGCGGAACTTGGCGGCGTGGGCGGTGGCCAGCGTGACGACGGGGATCGACGGGTCGAGGTCGGTCGCCTGCGCTGCGGCGAGACCAATGGCGCTGTGCGGGTCGATAATCTGGCCCGCCGCGTCATAGGCCCAGCGCATCGCCATGGTCATGCCGTCGGCGTCGATCCGGGCGGAGGTGAACAGGCCAGCCGCGCCCTCGCGCTGCGCATTGGTCAGGCGCATCGCGCGGGTGGCTTCAAAGCCGCCCATCTGTGCCGCCAGCGCCAGCCCGTCGCGCCCGCCCGCGTCGAACAGGAGTCGCTCAAAATTGGAACTGACCTGAATGTCCATGCTGGGGGTCGCGGTCGCCACGACCTGGCCCTGGCTATAATCGCCCTGCGACAGCGCGCGGTGGAGAATGTCGTTGACGTTGGTGGCGACTATGAGTTTCGCGACCGGCAGGCCCATTTTCGCTGCGACATAGCCCGCGAACACATCGCCGAAATTGCCGGTCGGGACCGAGAAGGCGACCGGGCGTTCGGGCGCGCCCAGGCGCACGGCGGCGTAGAAATAATAGACGACCTGCGCCATCAGCCGCGCCCAGTTGATCGAGTTGACGGCGGACAGGTTGAAGCGGCGCTTGAATTCGGCGTCGTTGAACATCCGCTTCACCATCGCCTGCGCATCATCGAAGCTGCCCTCGATCGCGATATTATGGACGTTGGGCGCGCGCACGGTGGTCATCTGCCGCCGCTGCACGTCGGACACACGGCCTTCGGGATGGAGCATGAAGATGTCGATCTTCTCACGCCCCGCCACCGCGTCGATGGCGGCCGATCCGGTGTCGCCCGACGTCGCGCCAACGATGGTTAGGTGATCGTCGCGGCGCGACAGGAAGCGCTCGAACAATTGGCCGAGCAGCTGAAGCGCGACATCTTTGAAGGCCAGCGTAGGCCCATGGAACAGTTCGAGCAGCCAGTTGCGATGGTCGAGCTGGACCAAAGGCACCACCGCCTGATGGCTGAAGCGGCCATAGGCGGCCTGGCACAATTCGCGCAGTTCGCCCTCATCCAGCGATCCGGCGACGAACGGGGCCATGACCCGGACGGCGGTTTCGACATAGGAGAGGCCCGACAAAGCGCGAATATCGTCGGGCGAGAAGGACGGCCAGCTTTCCGGCACATATAGCCCGCCATCGGACGCGAGGCCCGCCAGCGTGACATCCTCAAAACCGAGCGCCGGTGCGCTACCCCTGGTGCTGACATATTGCATGATGGGGAAGCGCGGTAGCGATGCGCGCGCCTATCGGCAAGCGTTTAGGGCGATTTTGGCGCGTTGCGGCGGCGCAGGGCGAGAATATAGATGATAGACGCGACGATCGCGAAGAAGAACCACTGCACCGCATAAGCGAGATGATTGTTGGGGACATCGGCGGCGCTGGGCGGGGCGGAGGGTTTGAGGCCTGCGGGTGCCGCGCGCGCGATCAGCATCGGGCGCAGCGGCATGGCCTTGCCGCCGATGCGGGTCAGCAGGGCGCGATGGTCGGGTTCTTCGCTGATCCAGCCTGCCACCTGCCCGCCGGTCCAGGCGACCTTGGCATCGGGGCGCTCCGTCACGCCAAGGGCTACCAGTGCGCCCGGTCCCTCCGCGCCGGTGGCGCATTGGGCGATGTGGCGATAGCCGGTCGAGCCATCGGCGGCGCGGCCTGCCTCGACCTGCCAGCCGATAACGCGCAGGCACTGAACCGACGAGGGGCGGAACAGCTGTTCGGGTGACACCGGCGGGAGTTGCGGGAAGGCGACCGGGGGGCGTGCCGGGTTGCTGGCGGCCAATTGCAGCGCCTGTGCCTTTTCCGCGCGGCGCTGGAACTGCCAGATGCCAAGGCCGATCATCACCAGCACAGCCGCCACGACGATGATGGTCGGGATGACGGGGATGCGCGGCGTGCTCATGCGTCGGGGCCTTTGCTGGCGATGCGACCTTCGCGCGCGCGGTTGCGATATTCTAGGCTAAGCAGCGCGCCCTTGGCGACGCGCAGGCTGGCGACGACGGCGATCGTGGTGAGCGGGGTCCAGAGCAGGATATGCACCCAGAGCGGCGGATGGAGATTAAGTTCCAGCGTCAGCGCCAGCACGACCATCAACGTGCCCACGATCAGCGTCAGGAAGGCAGCGGGGCCATCGCCGACATTGAACTGGACATAGTCGAGACCGCAGGCGCGGCAGCTGGGTGCGAATCGGACCGGGCCGTCGAACAGGGTCGCCGCGCCGCATTTGGGGCAGGCACCACGCGCAGCGTCGAGCAGAAGCGGCGCGGCGGGGCGGACGGGTTCAACGGGGGTTGTCATGGAGCTGGCATAGCGGGCGGCGGCCCAAAAGAAAACGGCCGGGGACGAGCCCGGCCGTTATTCATTGTATCCAGGAACGCGGAGTGATCAGCCGCCGTGGATCGGTGCGCCCCAGCCACCCCAGACATAGATGGCGACGAAGAGGAACAGCCACACCACGTCGACGAAATGCCAGTACCAGGCAGCGGCTTCAAAACCGAAATGCTGGCGCGGGGTGAAATGGCCCTTATAGGCGCGGACCAGATTGACGATCAGGAAGATCGTGCCGACCAGAACGTGGAAACCGTGGAAGCCGGTCGCCATGTAGAAGGCCGAGCTATAGGGGTTGCCGCCGAAATCGAACGGGGCGTGGGCATATTCATAGGCCTGCACGCAGGAGAAGATCGCGCCCAGGATGATGGTGCACCACAGACCCTTGATCAGACCGTCCCGGTCACCATGGATCAGCGCATGGTGCGCCCAGGTGACGGTGGTGCCGGAGCAGAGCAGGATCAGCGTGTTGAGCAAGGGCAGCTCAAAGGCGTTCATGACTTCCACGCCCTTGGACGGGAACAGGCCGTCGATCGGGGGCAGCGCGCTGGGGAACAGCGAGAAGTCGAAAAAGGCCCAGAACCAGCCGACGAAGAACATCACTTCCGATGCGATGAACAGGATCATGCCGTAGCGCAGATGCAGCTGGACCACGGGGGTATGATCGCCTGCATGGGCTTCGGCCACGACATTGGCCCACCAGCTGTAGAAGGTGAACAATACGCCGGCCAGGCCGAGCAGGAACACCCAGCCGCCGCCAGCGGGCAGCGCGTCGGGGTGCATCCACATGATCCCGCCAAAGGCCATGACCAGCGCCGACATGGCGCCAAACAAGGGCCAGATGCTGGGCGGGAGAATATGATAATCGTGATTCTTGGCGCCTGCCATGACTGCTCTTCCCTGTTCGCTTGTCCGTGTTCTTGAGAATTGCCTTAGCTTGGCTTCTTGTCCTGCTCAACAGGGTAGAAGGTATAGCTGAGGGTAATTTGCTGCGTATCCTTGTTATCCGGGTCTTTCAGGATCTTGGGATCGACGAAATAGAGGACGGGCATCCGCACCTCCTGCCCTGGTTGCAAGGTCTGCTGGGTGAAGCAGAAGCATTGAATCTTGGTGAAATAAGCCCCGGCTTGCGACGGGGTGACGTTGAAACTGGCGGTGCCGGTGACCGGCTTGTCCGACATATTTTTGGCGATGAAGATCGCCATGTCCTTGCTGCCCACGGTCACCGTATCGGTGCGATGTTCGGGATAGAATTGCCAGGGCATCCCCGGCTGGACATTGGAATCGAAGCGGATCGACATGGTGTGGCCCGCCGCTTCGCGCACCTGCACATTGGCGTCGGCGCGCATCGTCGTGCCGCCAAAGCCGGTCTGTTCGCAGAAGATGCGGTACAGCGGGACCGAGGCAAAGCCGAGCGCCAGCATCGACAGGCCGACGCCCGCCATGGCCATCATCGTGCGGCGGTTGCGTCGGTCACGGTCGAACGGAGAAGGCGGCAGCGTTGCCATCAGATCGCGCTGCTCCCGCCAATCTTCGCCAGGGTGATGGCGTAGAACAGGATCACCAGCGCCGCCAGAATCAGGCCCGTCACCAGCGCGCGCGACTTTTGCCGGGCGCGGATCAGCTTTTCTTCGTCTGGGGTCATGCCAATAGCCAGCGGTCGACGACCACTGCTCCAAAGAGGAGGAAAAGATAGAGGATCGAATATTTGAACAGCCGCCGTTCCGGTCCCATCCGCGCCGGATCGCTCTCACGACGGCGATAGACCTGGAAGGCAAGGACGGCGAACAGCAATGTACCAAACAGCGCGACGGTGCCGTAGAGCAGGCCCGTGAGGCGCAGCAGCACCGGAGCCATCGCCGCGACCGCCATGATCGCGGTGTAGAACCAGATCTGGCGACGGGTCGCGACTTCGCCTGAGACGACCGGCAGCATCGGTATGCCTGCCGCCGCATAATCGGTTTTGACGAACAGGGCCAGCGCCCAGAAATGGGGTGGCGTCCAGAAGAAAATCAGCATGAACAATGCAACCGGCAGTGCGGTTACGTCCCCGGTCACTGCCGCCCAGCCGATGACCGGCGGGAAGGCACCGGCCGCGCCACCAATGACGATATTCTGCGCCGTGCGGGGCTTGAGCCAGATGGTATAGACAAACACGTAGAAGAGGATCGAGATAGCCAGGATGGCGGCGGCGAGCCAGTTGGTCGCCATGCCCATCAGGATGACCGAGAAGAAGGACAGGCCGACGCCGAAATGCAGCGCCGACGTCCGGTCCATGCGCCCGGCGGGCAGAGGGCGATTGGCGGTGCGCTTCATCTTGGCGTCGATATCCGCCTCATACCATTGGTTGAGCGTGGCCGCCGCGCCTGCGCCCAGCGCAATGCAGAGGATGGCGGTGAAGGCCAGCACCGGATGGATATGGCCGGGCGCCGCCAGCAGACCGCACAGGCCGGTAAACACCACCAAAGTCATGACGCGCGGCTTGGTCAGCGCGAGGAAGTCGCGCCAGTGGGCCGTGATCGGGGCGGATGTCATCGTTACGCTCGTCATATCGGTTCCGGCCCCACCAGTCGGGGGCATATAGCATGAGGGGGCGGGCTTGGCACCCGCCCCCTCGATCATGTCAGTGCGTCTGCCGATCAGTGATGCGCGGCATCGTCGATCACGGGCAGGGTTTCGAACTGGTGGAAGGGCGGCGGGCTGGACAGGGTCCATTCCAGCGTGGTCGCGCCTTCGCCCCAGGGATTGCCAGCGGCCTTCTTGCCAGCCGCCAGCGACCAGAACACGTTGATGAAGAAGATCACCATGCCAACCGCCATGATTTCATAGCCATGGGTCGCGACCTGGTTCCATTTTTCAAAGGCGGCAGGATAATCGGGGTAGCGACGCGGCATACCCGACAGGCCCAGAAAGTGCATCGGGAAGAACAGCAGGTTCACGCCGACGAAGAACACCCAGAAATGCAGCTGGCCGAGGAACTCATTATACATGCGGCCCGACATTTTCGGGAACCAGTAATAGAAGCCCGCGAACAGCGAGAACACCGCACCCAGCGACAGGACGTAGTGGAAATGCGCGACAACATAATAAGTGTCGTGCAGCACGTCGTCGACGCCGCCATTGGCCAGCACGACGCCGGTGACGCCGCCCACGGTGAACAGGAAGATGAAGCCCAGCGCCCAGACCATCGGGGTCTTGTAGCTGATCGAGCCACCCCAGATGGTCGCGATCCACGAGAAGATCTTGATGCCGGTCGGCACCGCGATGACCATGGTGGCGGCGGTGAAATACATCTTCACATTCACCGACATGCCGGTGGTGAACATATGGTGCGCCCACACGACGAAGCCGACGACGCCGATCGCGACCATGGCGTAAGCCATGCCGAGATAGCCGAATACGGGCTTTTTCGAGAAGGTCGAGATGATCTGGCTGACGATGCCGAAGCCGGGCAGGATCATGATATACACTTCGGGGTGACCGAAGAACCAGAAGAGATGCTGGTAGAGTTCAGGATCGCCGCCACCGGCTGCGTCATAGAAGGTGGTGCCGAAGTTGCGGTCGGTCAGCAGCATGGTGATCGCGGCGGCCAGGACCGGAAGGGCCAGCAGCAGCAGGAAGGCGGTGACCAGCACCGACCAGACGAACAGCGGCATCTTGTGCAGGGTCATGCCCGGCGCGCGCATGTTGAGGATGGTGGTGATGAAGTTGACCGCGCCCAGGATCGAGCCAGCGCCCGCAATGTGCAGCGACAGGATCGCCATGTCGACCGCCGGACCGGCGGAACCGCTGGTCGAGAGCGGGGCATAGACGGTCCAGCCGGTGCCAGCGCCATAGCCGGTGCCACCGGGCACGAAGGCCGAGCCGAGCAGCAGGGCGAAAGCGGGGATGAGCAGCCAGAAGCTGATATTGTTCATGCGCGGGAAGGCCATGTCCGGCGCGCCGATCATGATCGGCACGAACCAGTTGCCAAAGCCGCCGATGATGGCGGGCATCACCATGAAGAACACCATGATGAGGCCGTGCGCGGTGATCAGCGCATTCCACAGATGATAGGCCTGGTCCAGCGACGCAGGCTCAGCCCCCAGCAGCGAATGCTGGATATTGGCCCAGCCCTGGAGATACTGGATGCCCGGCTGCGCCAGTTCGACGCGCATCAGGCCGGAAATCGCCCCGCCCACGACGCCCGCGAAAATCGCGAAGATCAGGTAGAGGGTGCCGATGTCCTTATGGTTGGTGGACATGAACCAGCGCTGGAAAAAGGCTGGCTTGTGATCGGCGTCGTGATGATCATGGGCGTGGTCGCCATGATGATCTGCGGTAATGGTGGTCATGGCGGTTCTGCCCTTACATCAAAGCTTGGCGTCAGCGGCGGGCGCGGCGGCGGCAACGGCAGGTGCCGCGCCAGCGGGCTTGCCGCCCTGCGAGAGTACCCACTGGTCGAACTGCGCAGGCGGCAGTGCTTCGATCGCAATCGGCATGAAGCCGTGGCGCGCGCCGCACAGTTCCGAACATTGGCCGTAATAGACGCCCGGCTTTTCGATGGTGAAGCTCTTTTCATTCAGGCGGCCGGGAACGGCGTCCATCTTGACCCAGAGCGAAGGCACCGCGAAGCTGTGGATGACGTCGGCGGCGGTGATGATCAGCTTGATCGGGCGACCGGCAGGCAGGACCAGCCGGTTATCGGCGGCCAGCTGATGCGGTTCGCCGCTGGCCTTGGCCTGTTCCTCGGTCAGCATGTTCGACACGAATTCGGGGATGCCCGCGTCGGGATATTCATAGCCCCAATACCATTGGTAGCCAGTAACCTTGACCGTCAGCGCATCCTTGGGCGCGGGCTTGTACTGGTCGGCCAGCAGGCCGATCGATGGCACCGCGACGACCAGCAGGATCAGCACCGGCAGCACCGTCCACACCACTTCGATGAAGGTATTGTGCGACGTCTTGGACGGGATCGGGTTCGCGCTCGCCCGGAAGCGCCACATGGCATAGAGCATCAGGACGAGGACGAGGATGGAAATCGCGAAGATCAGCGGCAGCAGCATCTTGTCATGCAGCCAGCGGGCGGTGTGGCCGGTGGAGGTGAACTGCTCCTGCAGCGTGACTTCGCCCGGCTTTGGCATACCGATGCCTTCGGTCGGCTTCATGCGCGGCGGCGCGGCGACTTTCGCCACGGGCGCGGCCTCGGCAGCCGAATCAGCCGGAGCGGCGGCATTGTCCGCAGCTGGCGTGGCGACGGCGACATTGTCCTGCGCCAGCGCCTGACCGTTCATCGCGATCGATGGCGCGAAGGCCAGCAATCCGGCGAGAACGAGCGATTTCACCTTGTTCATAGCGTATTCTTACCCCGTAACCCCTTGGCGCCGCTGCAACGAAGACGCGCGTATGCGCATCGCCCCCGCCCGGTCGGTTCTGCCGCGGCTTATAGGCATGGTTTTTTCATGCCTCAAGCTTCCATGACCAGATTTTCTTCGCTGTTGCAACGTCCCCTTTGGCCCCCTATTTCGCAGCAGCGCGCACAGGGGCGCGATCATGGCGCGTCGCGTGCGTCATGTTTACAGGGATATGATGGGGGGCAGAGCGCCCGCATGGCCCGCGACAGGATAGATGAACGGCATGAGCGACGAAGAGGTTTTGGCGGAATTCCGGGCAGCAGGAGCATTGCTGGAAGGACATTTCATATTGTCGTCGGGTCGCCGCAGCGCCAATTATCTGCAATGCGCCCGCGTGCTGATGAATGCCGAGCGCGCCGGGACACTCGCCCGCGCGATGGTGCAGAAACTGCCGCGCGAATTGCGGCAGGAGATCGACCTGGTGGTTTCGCCAGCCATGGGCGGGCTGATCGTGGGCCATGAAGTCGGCCGCGCGCTGGGCAAGGACGCCGTGTTTCTGGAGCGGCCCGAAGGGACGTTCGAGCTGCGCCGGGGCTTTGCCATATCGCCGGGACAAAAAGTGCTGATGGTCGAGGATGTCGTGACCACCGGCCTGTCGTCGCGCCAGGCGATCGAGGCGGTCGCAGCCGAGGGCGGCATCGTCATCGCCGAAGCGGCGCTGGTCGACCGGTCCGCGGGCGAAGTGGAGATGGGCGTCCCCTTCTACCCGCTCGTTTCGATCAATTTCCCGGTCTATGAAGCCGATGCGGTGCCGCCTGAACTGGCGGCGATCCCGGCGATCAAGCCGGGCAGCCGGAAGATATAGAGCCATGACCACGCCCCTGCGCCTTGGCGTCAATATCGACCATGTGGCGACCATCCGTAATGCGCGCGGCGGGGACCATCCCGATCCGGTCAAGGCGGCGTTGCTGGCGGTGAAGGCGGGGGCGGACGGGATTACTGCCCATCTGCGCGAGGACCGGCGGCATATTCGCGACGAGGATGTCGCGACGCTGATGGCGGCGCTGAATGTTCCGCTCAATCTGGAGATGGCGGCGACGGCGGAGATGCTGGACATCGCGCTGCGCTACAGGCCGCATGCCGCCTGCATCGTGCCGGAAAAGCGCGAGGAGCGCACGACCGAGGGCGGGCTTGATGCCGCCGGACAGTTTGAGGCGCTGGCACCGATCGTGAAGGCACTGGGTGACGCAGGGATTCGCGTCAGCCTGTTTATCGAGGCAGACGCGCGCCAGATCGACGCGGCGATCCGGCTGGGCGCGCCAGTGGTGGAATTTCACACCGGTGCCTATGCCCATATGCACGGCGAAGCGCGGGCGGCGGAACTGCGCAAGCTGGCCGATGCCGCCGCGCTGGCGGCCAAGAACGGGATCGAGCCGCATGCCGGCCACGGCCTGACCTTCGACAATGTCGCCCCAATCGCTGCGATTCCGCAGGTCGCCGAACTCAATATCGGTCACTTCCTGATCGGTGAGGCGATTTTCGGCGGGCTGGAAGGCAGTATCAGAGAGATGCGGCGGCAGATGGATCTGGCGCGGTGAACCAAGATATCGATCGCGACGATTCTTCACCCCTCCCCTTCAGGGGAGGGGACGGGGGTGGGGGCCATCGTCTTGGCACCGCGTCTGCGGCACGCCCCCACCCCAACCCCTCCCCTGAAGGGGAGGGGCTTTCAAAGTGATCATCGGCCTCGGCTCCGACCTCTGCAATATCGAGCGTATCCAGAACTCGCTCGACCGCTTCGGCGCGCGCTTTGAGAGCCGCGTGTTCACCGATGTCGAGCAGGCCAAGGCCAATCGCCGCCCCTTTACCAAGGCGGGGACGCTGGCCAAGCGCTTTGCCGCCAAGGAGGCTTTTTCCAAAGCGGTCGGGACCGGGTTCAAACGCGGCGTGTTCATGAAGGATATTGGCGTGGTCAACGCGCCGTCGGGTGCGCCGACGCTTGCCCTGACCGGCGGCGCGCTGGCGCGGCTGGAGACCATGGTGCCTGCGGGGCACAAGCCGGTCATTCATCTGACGCTCACCGACGATCATCCATGGGCGCAGGCCTTCGTCATCATAGAGGCGGTGCCGCTGTGAGCGCCCTGCCCCCCGACCCCAGCGAGCAGACCCCCATGACCGCAGCCGACCTGAGCGACGAGACGCCTGCACCGGAAACCCCCGCACCTGAAATCAAAGCGCCCGCACCATGGGTCAATTGGTGGCAGGAGGTCAAAAGCCTGTCGCTGCTGATCCTGGCGGTGCTGGCCTTCCACAGTTTCGTCGCCAAACCCTTTTACATCCCGTCCGAATCGATGATGCCGGTGCTGCTGACCGGCGACCGGCTGGTGGTGAGCAAATTCCCCTATGGCTGGTCCTATGTCTCGCCCAGTTTCCACCCCCTGCCCTTTCTGAAAGGGCGGCTGTTCGGGCGGCTGCCCGCACGCGGCGATATCGTCATCGTGTCGCCGCAGAACCGGCGTGAGGATTATATCAAGCGGGTGATCGGCCTGCCCGGCGACATTATCGAGGTGCGCGGCGGCCAGGTGGTGCTGAACGGCGTGGCGGTGAAACAGAAGGCATTGAAGCCGCTGCGCCTCGCGGTGGATGCCAATGCCCCCTGTTCGCCGATGCAGTTCCCCGGCGCGCGGGTCAGCGGTACAGACGGCAAGGACTATTGCGAATTGCCGGTGCGGCAGGAAATCCTGCCCAATGGCAAAACCTATCTGACCATCGACATGGGGCCGAGCGCGCTCGACTGGTATGGGCCGGTCAGGGTGCCGGCCAACCATGTGTTCCTGATGGGTGACAATCGCGACAACAGCGCGGACAGTCGCGCGCCGCTGGAGGAAAATGGGCTGGGCGGGCCAGTGCCATGGGAGGCGATTGGCGGGCGGGCCGAATTCATCACCTTCAGCCTGGATGGCGACACGACATGGAATCCGCTCAGCTGGGTCCGGTCGCTGCGCAGCGGACGGGCCGGGAACAGCCTGCGGCCAGCGAGCGTTACTGCCCCGGAATAAACGGACATAAGGGGTATCGGGTTTGAGCGACACGCAGCATCATGTCGAGGAACCCGGTCCCAGCGAAGTGCGCAGCCCGCTGGTGGCGCAGGAATTGCAGCGCGCAGGCGTGTGGTTCGCGCTGGCCATCCTCATCGGGCTGGTCGCGTTATTGGCGCAGCCGATCCTGCTGGTGCTGGGCGCGCTGGTGCTGGCGACGATGATGGATGGCGGGGCGCGGCTGTTGAAGCGCGTGCTGCCGATCGCGCGGGGCTGGCGACTGACCATCGTGCTGCTGAGCGCGGTCGCCTTCATGGTGTGGACCTTTTACCTCACCGGATCGAGCCTGATGGAACAGGCGCAGGCGATGCGGACGATCGTGGAAACACAGGTCGCGCGCGTGGGCGGCTGGATGCAGCAGATGGGCGTGTCCACCACGCCGGAGGATTTGAAGAGCCTTGCCAGTCAGGCGATGAGTTCGATGGGGCGGGTGACCGCGGCGGTCGGCACTGCGGTCGGCGCGATCACCAGCGGGGTGATGATGCTGGTGCTGGCGATCTTCATCGCGGTCGATCCCAAACTGTATGAACGCGGCGTCGCCTGGATGCTGCCGATGGAAAAGCGCAGCCATTTCTACGCCATCGCCGACAAGATGGGCTGGACGCTGCGGCGGCTGATGGCCGGGCGGCTGATCGGCATGGCCGTCGAAGGGGTCGGCACCTGGCTGCTGCTGTGGGCGGGCGGGGTGCCGATGGCGGGGTTGCTGGGTATTCTCACCGGCCTGTTCGCCTTCCTGCCCAATATCGGGTCGATCCTTTCGGGCGTGCTGATCATCCTGGTCGGCTTTTCCGGCGGCACCGACACGGGCCTCTATGCCTTTGGCGTCTATCTGGCGGTGCAGATTGTCGATGGCTATCTGATCGTGCCGATGGTGGCGAAAAAGGCCACGGACCTCGCCCCCGCGCTGGTGCTGGCGGCGCAGATCTTGTTCGGCGCGCTGTTCGGCATCATGGGGCTGTTCCTGGCCGACCCGATCGTCGCGATGATCAAGGTCTATCTGGAGGAACGGTCCAAGCGGCTGGAGGCAAAGCGCGCGGCGCGGGTGGCGGAGCGGCTGGGGGTCTGAGATTTTGCTGCAGTAGGTATAAAATACCCCGTCCATTCAACCCGGCAGCACCAAACTCGCTTCCAGTCCGCCGCCCGGTCGGTTGGCCAGCCGCAAAGCGCCCTGATGCTCCGCCATGATCGCGCGCACCAGCGCCAGCCCCAGACCTGCCCCGCCCGTCTCGCGGTTGCGTGAGCCTTCCAGCCGGGTGAAAGGTTCGAGCATTTCGTCCATCCGGTCCTCAGCAATGCCCGGTCCTTCATCGGCCACCACGATGCGGATCATGCCACCTTCGCGGTTGACCGACACATGGGCGCGGTCGCCATAGACGATGGCGTTTTCGATGAGGTTGCGCAGTGCGCGACGGATTTGCTGGGGGCGGACGAAGGCGACCGCGCGGTCGCTGTCGGTCATGTCGACTGGCGATCCCAGTTCGATGAAATCCTCCACCACCGCGTCGGCGAGAGAGGCGAGATCGACCTTCTGCGCCGCTTCCGTGCTGCGTCCGGCGCGGGCGAGCGAGAGGATATCCTCCAGCATCCGGTTCATTTCATCGATGGTTTCCGACATGCGCGCCCGTTCGCCATCATCCTCGACCGATTCGGCGCGGACCCGCAGCGAGGCGAGCGGGGTGCGCAGATCATGGCCGATCGCGCCGAGCATCCGGTCTTTCTCATCCAGCATGGCGATGATGCGCGAACGCATGGCATTGAACGCCATGGTAAGGTCGCGCACGTCGCCGGGGCCGCGTTCATCGACCGGATCGGCTGCGCCGGTGCGGGCAAATTGCTGGGCGGAGCCGGTGAGCTGCTTCAACGGTTGCGCGAGGCGGCTGCCGACCCAGAGCAAAGGCAGCAGGACGATGACGTAGAGGATGAGCGTCTGGCCGATCAGCCAGCCGCCAAATCGCGGCGCGCGGTCACCCGTGCGCGCCTGCACCACCACCCATTTCCCCGCCTCATATTCCGCCGCCAGCGTCAGCCGCGCGACGCGATGGTCGTGCGGCGCGTCGCCATTGGCGCGGATGCGGATGCGCTCCCAGCGGCGCATGGGCATCACGGCATCGTCCTGCGCGACACGGACGCTCAATATGTTGAGGCCGATATCGTCGAACATCGCCATGGCGCGCTTTTCAATGTCGGGACGTGGCTGTCCGTTGAGCGTAGGGGTGCCCTGCACGAAGCGGGCGCGCATCCGGGGCGGGCCGGGGCGGTCGGGCCGATTGTCGAGCGCATCAATGACGCGATAGACGGCAGGCGCAGTCTGGCCGGTCAGCTCCAGCCGGGTCCGTTCGCGATAGAGCAGCGCGAAATTGATCGCCTGCGCCACGAACAGCGCCAGCGCGACCAGCGCGATGATCTGCCCGACCAGACTTTGCGGCCACAGGCGCATCCTTTTGATCATAATTTGCGAACCTCAGCCGACAATGTGTAGCCGCCACCCCAGACGGTCTTGATCAAAGTCGGGTTTTTCGGGTCCGGCTCGATCTTCTTGCGCAGGCGGCTGATCTGGTTGTCGATCGCCCGGTCGAAGGCATTGGCCTCGCGCCCCTGCGTGATGTCGAGCAACTGGTCGCGACTCAGCACGCTGTTGGGGCGGGTGGCGAAGGCCAGCATCAGATTATATTCGGCGGTCGACAGCGGCAGCGACACGCCTTCGCTATCCACCAGCGTGCGCTCCTGCGTCTTGAGCAGCCATCCGGCAAAGCTGTAATTGGCGCCATCGGGCGCGGTGACGCGCTGGCCGCCAGTGGCGACGCGGCGGAAGATCACTTTGATCCGGGCGACCAGTTCGCGGGGCGAAAAGGGTTTGAGGACATAATCGTCCGCGCCCATCTCCAGCCCGACGATGCGGTCGGTTTCCTCGGTGCGGGCAGTCAGCAGGATGACAGGGATTTCGCTGGTTTCGCGGATATGGCGGCAGAGCGACAGGCCGTCCTCGCCGGGCATCATGATGTCCAGGATCACCAGGTCGATCGCATTGGCGTTCAGGCGAATGCGCGCTTCCGTCGCACTGTCGACGGCAGTGACGCGAAAGCCGTTGCGGGACAGATATTGCGCCAGCGGCTCGCGGATCGAACGCTCGTCATCGACGAGCAGGAGATGGGGTTTTTCGCTCATGCTGCCTGTCTGTCATGGCTGAACAAAGGTTGGAAGGGCGAAGGCGCAAGGGGGCACGCCTTCGCCCTTCCAGTTGTCGCGGTCCGGTTCAGGGACATCAGGGGGAATGCCGGGCCTGACCGCGAAGGGGAGAGATCAGCCTGCCGGTGGCGGGGGTGCCTTGCGGTCCTTCCACGCGCCGCGCATCGCTTGACGGGCTGCCTTCATTTCATCGGCGGTCACCTTGCCATCCTTGTTGGCGTCGGCCTTGTCGAACATCGCGACCGGTCCGGCCATGAACTCAGCCCTGGTGACGGCGCCATCCTTGTTGGCGTCACCGCGCCCGCCCATCATCATGCCGCGCTTGCCGGGACCGGCATGATGGCGACCGCCCCATTTGCGGCCTTCGCCACGCTCGGCGCGCTTGTCGGCGCGGGCTTCATGCGCGGCGGTGAATTCCGCCTTGCTGACCTGGCCATTCTTGTCGGTGTCCAGCGCGGCGAAGCGCATGTCCAGCCGCTGGGCGCGCATCGCGTCACGATCGGCCTGGGTCAGCTTGCCGTCCTTGTCGACGTCCATCTTCGCAAAGCGCGCTTCCAGCGAAGCGGTCAGTTCCGCCTTGCTGATCGCGCCATCCTTGTTGGTGTCGGCTTGTGTCATCATCCCGCCGCGACCACCGCGACCCGGCCCCTCACCACCCGGCTGGGCAAAAGCGAGATGCGATGCGGCAAGGCCGCCAACGAACAGCGAACCCAGCGCCACGGTGCCAAAAAATTTGCGGATCATATCCTGTACCTTCCAAATGATTGTCATGAACGGCATGTCGCCGTCCTTGAAATCACTTATGGGCAAGACTTGTCCCGCAACTATGTCAGCGCAACAGCCAAACTGTCGCAATTTGTAACGGTGCATTGGCGTTGCCGTACCGGCCCACACCCCCACCCGGCCTCCCACAGAGTGTATCCTGAATGGGAGGTCGGGTGGGGGTGTGGGCCGGTGCGGAATGAATGTGCGAAGGCACATTCCGCGATAGAAGATCAGCCCGAAATGACGGCGCGCGCGTCCCGCGTGGCATTTTGCGTGTCGAGCGCGAGCTTCTTCACCTCCGCCGCCACGACGGAAAAGCCGCGCCCGGCTTCCCCTGCGCGCGCCGCCTCGATCGATGCATTGAGCGCCAGCAAATTGGTCTGGCGGGCAATGCCGTCAATCGCATCGACTATGCCGCTGACTTCGCCCAGCACCCTTTCGATGCTGGCACGGCGGTCACGCTCCTGCCGACTGAGGCGCTGTTCGGCGTCCTCGCGCGCGGCAATGGCTTCCTGTTCGGCGCTGATGTCGGTGGCGAATTTGATGATGCCGATCTGTACGCCATCATCGTCGAAGATCGGATTATAGCTGCCCCTGATCCAGATCAGCCGGCCCTGCCGATCCTGCCGTCGATAGACGCCGGTGTCGAATTGCCCCGCGCGCAACCGGTCCCAGAAAGCCGCATAGTTGGCCGTGCCGGCCAAGCCCGGTTCGCAGAACAGGCTGTGCGGGCGCAATTCGATGTCCGCAAAATCATAGCCGAACAGGGTCAGGAAATTATCGTTGGCGCCAATGACACGGCAGTCCATGTCGAAGCTGACGATCGCCGTTGAGCGCTCGATCGCGCGACAGATTGACGATGTCTCCAACTCTATGCCGTACATGCCCATGCCTCCGAAATGGAGGCATGGGCTACAATCGGTTAACGCTTACCTAACCATGCGGCAGGCCGAGCGCGCGGCTGATCAGCGATCGCGCCGACCCAGCAGCCGCAGCCGCAGCGCATTCAGCTTGATGAAGCCCGCCGCATCGCGCTGGTCATAGGCGCCTGCGTCATCCTCGAACGTCACGACCTTTTCGCTATAGAGCGAGTAAGGCGACTTGCGCCCGACGACATAGACGCCGCCCTTGTAGAGCTTCAGCCGAACGGTGCCGGTGACCTTTTCCTGGCTATGGTCGATCGCGGCCTGCAACATCTCGCGCTCTGGCGAGAACCAGAAGCCGTTATAGATGAGTTCGGCATAGCGCGGGGCCAGTTCATCCTTCAGATGCGCCGCGCCGCGATCCAGCGTCACCTGCTCGATGCCGCGATGGGCCAGGTGATAGATGGTGCCGCCCGGCGTTTCATACATGCCGCGCGACTTCATGCCGACGAAGCGGTTTTCAACCAGGTCGAGACGGCCAATGCCATGCTTGCGACCATAATCGTTGAGCGTTTCGAGCAAAGTCGCAGGCGACATCGCAACGCCGTTGATCGCGACGCCATCGCCCCGCTCGAAATCGATGGTGATATATTCGGGCGCGTCGGGCGCGTCCTCCGGGTTGACGGTGCGCGAATAGACATAGTCGGGGACTTCATCCCACGGATCTTCCAGCACTTTGCCTTCGGACGAGGTGTGCAGCATGTTCGCGTCGGTCGAAAAGGGGCTTTCGCCGCGCTTGTCCTTGGCGATCGGGATCTGATTCTGTTCTGCGAACTCGATCAGCCGGGTGCGGCTGGTCAGATCCCATTCGCGCCAGGGCGCAATCACCTTGATGTCGGGCGACAGGGCGTAATAGCCCAGCTCGAAACGGACCTGGTCATTACCCTTGCCGGTCGCGCCGTGCGATACCGCGTCGGCACCGACCATCTTGGCGATCTCGATCTGGCGCTTGGCGATCAGCGGCCGGGCGATCGAGGTGCCGAGCAGATAGAGGCCTTCATAGAGCGCATTGCTGCGCATCATCGGGAACACATAATCCCGCACGAATTCTTCGCGCAGGTCGTCGATGAAGATATGTTCTTCCTTGACGCCCATCAGCCGCGCCTTGGCCCGCGCTGGCTCCAGTTCCTCGCCCTGCCCCAGATCGGCGGTGAAGGTCACCACCTCGCACTGGTATGTCTGTTGCAGCCATTTCAGGATCACGCTGGTGTCGAGGCCACCGGAAAAGGCAAGGACGATGCGGTTGATCTTGTCTGACATGGCTGGCGACTCTTCTGTGCAGTGATGGCGCGGATGATGCGCGCGGCGCGTATCAGCCAAGGGGCAAAAGTGCAACCGGACAGGCAAAAAGGGACCGGAAGCGCTGGCCTCCGGTCCCTTTCCTGATGTCGTCAGGGTTGATTAGTGGGTGCGCGGTTTCAGAACACCGGTGCGCACGCCGTCATTGCCAAAGCGATAGACAGTCTGGCTGCGGTCGATCGCCGGGGTGGGCGTGGCGACCGGCTGAGCCTGCTGGGGCGATGGCGGCGTTTGCACCGCCTGACGCTCGGCCAGCAGGAACTTGGCCCGGCGCACCCGCTTGGCATGGGTGAGGAAGGGGTTTTCCGGGCTGGGCAGCGCGGCGACCATGGCGGCGATCGTGCGCTCCTCGTCCGTCACTGGCGCAGCGGGCGTGTAGATGGTACGCGGCGCAACGGGCGCCGGAACGGGTTCGATCGGCATCGGTTCGGCGACCGGCGCAGCCAGTTGCTCCTCCTCGACCGCTTCGACCGGACGACGACGACGCATCAGCGCGGCACCACCCAGGCCTGCGAGCAGCAAAGCTGCGCCCCCCATGGCGAAGAGCAGGGCATTGTCGGTGCGCGCGGCCTGCTGTTCCACTACCGGCGCGGCTGGCGTTGCGGCAACCGGCTCCGGCGCGATCACAGGGGCGACCGGTGCCGGGGTTGCAGCAGGCGGCGTCACCGCAGGGGCCGATTGTGCGACGGCGACCGGTGCAACTGGCGCCGCGACCCGTTCCACGGGGCGCGATGCGGCGCGGCGCGGCGCTGGCGCAGGCTTGGCGGCGGCCTCTGCTTCAGCGGCTGCAATCGCTGCGGCGCGACGTTCCTCGACTGATGGCGTGGCTTGCACTACCGGCGCGCTGGTCGCGAAAGTGGGCGTCGCGGGGGCAGCAGCGACTGGCGCTGCCGCAGCTTCCGGCGGTGCGGCGGGTGCGGCTACCGTTGGAGCGAGCGGCGGCGGCGCGAGTTCCTGCGCCAGCAAAGGGGTTGCACTGAGGGCCAGAACAGCGGCGATCGCGGCCCTGGCGGGGCGAATGGGGCGAGTGTGTTCAGTCATAGCGAAAGATAAACCCACAACATCTTCGATTGACCGCAGACAGACTCTCGCTTTCAGGACGGATGGTGGCAGATCAGCGGCAGGATGATTGGCCTGAACAATGGTTCATCTTCACATGAACGGTAGATTTACAAAATAATACTATCAGTCTTCTAACCCACGTCCTTCACGATAGGCGCCATCCAACAGAGCGTCCTGCCGCGCCTGATCCTTGTCGTCCGCAATCCGCTCCGCCTTCGTCCGGCCGAATTTCGCGCGATTGCTGTCCGCCGCGCGCGCCCTGTCATCTCGCACCTTCGCCTTGCGCGCCTGGCGCAGATTGATGACATTGCTCATGTCCCGACCGATCCTTGACCCGTTTCTGGCTAATCACCGATTATAGGGGCGGCGATCATGGCTTGCCAAGCGCGGCCTGTCCCTTCCATGACACTCTCATGACCAGCATCCATGACGTCGCCGCCCTGGCCCAGGTATCGATCAAGACAGTGTCGCGCGTCGTCAACAGCGCCCCCAATGTCAGCCCGGACCTGCGCGCGCGGGTGCAGGCGGCAATCGATCAGCTGGGCTATCGCCCCAACCAGTCGGCGCGGCGGCTGGCGGGGGGACGATCCTTCATGATCGCCTATCTCTACAGCAATCCCGCGCCCGGCTATATCAGCGGCATCCAGACGGGCGCGGCGGCGCGCTGCCGGGACCTGGGCTATCATCTGGTCGTCGAGCCAATCTCACCCGGCGGCGAGGAGCGGTTCGACGTGCTGGACCGGCTGGTCGCGGCGCTGCGGCCCGATGGCGTGCTGCTGGTGCCGCCCTTGTCGGATGACGAAGGACTGCTTGCGCGCCTTGCGGAACTGCGCCTGCCCTGCGCGCGGATCGCCGGGTCGGTGGTGGCGGCCAGTTTCAACATCCACACCCCCGAACGGGCCGCCGGACGGATGGTCGCCGACCATCTGATCGCGCATGGCCACCGCCGGATCGGCATCATCACCCCCCCGCCCTCGCACCGCGCCGCTCTGCGCCGGGTCGAGGGATTCCGCGACGGCCTGACCGCCGCAGGCCTGCCCATCGACGACGCGCTGTTCGTACCGGGCGGATTCGATTTCACATCGGGCATCGCGGCGGGCGAAGTGCTGCTGGCCCTGCCCCAGCCGCCGACCGCGATCTTTGCGACCAATGACGACATGGCGCTGGGCGTGCTGACCCATGCCCACCGCATCGGCCTGAACGTGCCTGACGACCTGTCAGTGGTAGGCTTCGACGATACCCCCGCCAGCCTGACCAGCTGGCCACCGCTGACGACAGTGCGCCAGCCGCTGGAGGATATGGGCCGATCGGTCATCGACGCGCTCGCCAACGGCCCGGTCGACGCACCGGAATTCCTGTTCACGCTGGTGGAACGGGGCAGCTGCGGGCCAGGGCCGGGCTGATCTGCCTAAGAAGGGCTGAAGCGGGTAGCGGATTTCATAGCAAGACAAGGCAAACAGCATCGCCGTTGCTGCTGCGCTTGCACAACAGCACGCTTAGAGATTGCCCAAGACGCCGCTCTACGCATCACCACGCAAGGTGACTGAATCATGAAAGATGCCATGAAGGCTTGCACTTGCTAAGGCGTAGATTTCTTCAAAGTTAGCATTATTCGATACAAGGCTTTGATACGATGAATGGGCAGGGTGACACTTATTTGGAGCCATTCGTCGCTCCCGAACTCAAGATTGAGCGTGCACGCTATCATTATGCGGCTATGCTGGAAACGCTAATTGACTATCGGGAGCGGGCAAACCCGACGTTCGTGAGAACGTATCGCCCCGTGAACCCTTGGCAAATTGAACTCAGCGAATCAGTCCCCAGCATAGTCGCGCTACAACTCGGCGACATCGCCCATTCCCTCAGATCAGCACTTGATATCACCATGTGTGATTTGGCACGCGCCTTGGGCAAAGGCCTGCACGATATGGTGTATCCTTTCGCGACTGACGAGCCTCGCTTCTTGGAGATGCTTGAAGAACCAAACAGAAAGCAATCATTCAAGAAACTTGGCCCCGAAGCGCTTGAAATCATCAAGCAATCCAAGCCTTATAAGGGCGGCAACGATTTGCTCAGAGGCCTGCACGATCTGAACAACCATGACAAGCACCGGATGGCTGTCCCCTTCGTGAGTTTCGTCAGCGCAAAAGCCACGTATAACAAGATTCTCTCGCGCGCACCGAACGGGTTGAATTTCAGTTTCTCAGGCCACTTGCCCGTGGGCCTCAACGTCGGAGTACCGCTTGACGACAATTTTTTCGACGACCATCCTTCGACCGAGTTCATCATCCATCCAAAGTCGATGATCGTTACATTCCCGCCAAACTACTTTTTGGTCGGAAATATTGAAACGGTAATGGGCGAACTAATCGATCATGTTGATGATCTTATCGGAAACTTCCGTTCGCTCGCTGGATACTGAACGTAGTTTCTACTGAAAGCCGCCAGATTAACAATCTGTTGGAAGAAGGGCTGGAGCGGGTAGCGGGGATCGAACCCGCATCACAAGCTTGGAAGGCTAGTGCTCTACCATTGAGCTATACCCGCCCGGCCGGGAAGCGCCCTGCCATCATCCTGGGGGCTTCGTCAATATCGCAATGCGCAATTGCGCCAAGATCGCCCTTAACCCGGCGCGGCATTTCCTCTATCAGGCGGGGATGCAAAGCCCTTCCCTGCGCCAGCTGGACATTTTCGCGCAGATGGTGGCGGCGGGCAGCGTTGCCCGCTGCGCCGACATGCTGGGCGTTTCTGCCGATGATATTGCCCGCGACATCAGGTCGCTGGAGATGCGGCTGGGCTATCGCCTGTTCGAGGATATGAGCGGCAACGTCCGCCTGACCCCTGCCGGGCGCAAGACGGCGCAGGCGATGACACTGTTGTCGCAGGATGCGCCGGAGGATTGGGACGAGACGGCTGCGCCCGCCGAAGCAGCCCCTTTGTCCGCTGCGCCTCAGCGCCAGACGATCATGCTGGCGGCGCCCGCCCCGATCTTCGGCCATTTTCAGGAGGCGCTGTCCGCGTTCGAGGCGGCGAATGAGGATATTGCGATCACGCTGGACTTGCAGGTCCAGTCCGTGACGGACGCGGCGGCGGCGCTGCGGGATGGACGCGCAGATATCGCCTATTTCTATGCACTGGAGGAGCCGGTCGGTTTCGCGTCCCGCTATGGCTGGTCGGAACCGCTCAGCCTCTATGTCGGTGCCGCCCATCCGCTGGCGCAGGCGGACAGCGTGTCGCGCGACGATCTGGCCGTCACACCGATGCTGGCGCTGGAGCGGCATAATCCGATGCGCCATATCGTCGAGGATGCGATGGCGCGCGGGCGGGTGCAGCTTGGCCCGCCGGTGCTGGAAAGCGACGATATGTTCGCGGTGATGACGGCCCTGCGCGCGGGCAAGGGCATCTTTGCCGCCTTTGGCGCACTGGCGCGCGATCTGGGGCGGATGGACGGGATCGGTCGGCTGCCACTCGACACCCAACTGCCCGCGATCGAGGTGCGCCAGGCGCTGGGACCGCGCGCGGCGCAGACACCGGCAGTGGAGGCGCTGGCGGAATTTCTGTTTCTTTAGGGTCGGACGAGCTGCCCCCAATCCGTTCGTTTCGAGCGAAGTCGAGAAACGTCGCGCGCAGGTTTCTCGACTTCGCTCGAAACGAACGGGGATTGAGGTTTGGCCTGAAGCGCCACCACTCCCTGCCTGACGCACCGCAGCAAAAAGGCGACGAACCGAACTTGATATGATATCTCATTCTGGATACAGGGTTACATCGACCTTCCCCGTTCCAAGGATGATGCCGCTTCATGCTCCTTTCCCCGCTCCTGCGCGCCGGCTGCGCCCTGCCCGTTCTGTGCCTTGCCCTCCCCGCCCTAGCCCAGACCCCCGACGCAGCGCCCGATCAGGCCTATCATGACAATCGCGCCGACATCATCGTCACCGCCATCATCCCCCGGCGGCAGGGCGACATCTTGTCCGGCACGTCGGTGGTCACGGGCGAGGAGCTGACCCGCAATATGCGGTCGACCATTGGCGAGACGCTGGCGCGGCAGCCGGGCGTGTCGGCGACCTCCTTTGGTCCCAACGCATCCCGCCCGATATTGCGCGGCTTTCAGGGGGAACGGGTGCGCATCCTGACCGACGGGATTGGCAGTTTCGACGTGTCCAACACATCGGTCGATCATGCCGTAGCCATCAACCCGCTGACCGCCGACCGGATCGAGGTGCTGCGTGGTCCCGCCGCCTTGCTCTATGGATCGTCGGCCATCGGCGGCGTGGTCAATGTCATCGACAGCCGCATCCCGCGCCGCGTGCCGGACGAGCCGGTGCATATCGACGCGATCACCACCTATGGCAGCGCCGCGAACGAACGCACCGGATCGGGCGAGGTGGAGGTGCCGCTGGGCGACAAGCTCGTCTTTCACTTTGACGGCAGCTATTCCAAGTCGGGCGATCTGGACACGGGCAACTATATATTGACCCCCGCCCTGCGTGCGCAGGCGGCGGCCAGTGGCGATGCGGACATTGCCAGCCTGGCCACGCTGCGCGGCAAATTACCCAACAGCGCGGCGGAGACATGGGAAGTGTCGGGTGGCGCGGCTTTGATCACCGATGGCGGCAATCTGGGCTTTTCGGTCACCCATAGCGACAATTTCTATGGCGTGCCGGTGCGCTATGCGGTGGAGCCGGGCGGCGAGGCGGAGAAGGTGCGGCTGCATATGAAGCAGGACCGGGCCGACATGCGCGCCGAAGTGCCGGTCAATGGCGGCTTTCTGGAATCCATCCGCTTCCGCGCGGGTTTCGCCGATTATCAGCATCAGGAAATCGAGGATACGGGCGAGGTCGGCACGACCTTCTACAACCAGTCGATGGAATCGCGGCTGGAACTGATCCAGGCCAATCGCGGCGGATGGGACGGTGCAATCGGCGGGCAATTCTTCACCCGCAAATTCCATGTCGAGGGGGAAGAAAAATTCCTGCCCCGCAACGAAACCACCCAGTTGGGCCTCTTCACCCTCCAGTCGATTGACCTCGGCAAAACCCGCGTCGAGGTGGGAGGGCGCTATGAACATACCGATGTCAGCGCGGATGCGGACGCGACTTTGTTCAACCCGGCCTATGACCGCCGCTTCGACACCATCTCCGGCTCGATCGGCGCGAGCCGGGAGATTGTGCCGGGCTGGCGCGCGGGGCTGAACCTGTCCCGCACCGAACGCGCGCCATCGGCCGAAGAATTGTTCGCGCGCGGCAATCATGCGGGCACGCAGGCGTTCGAGCTGGGCAATCCCGATTTCAGCAAGGAAAAAAGCTGGGGCGTGGAAGCCACGCTGCGCGGCCAGGGACCAGGCTATACCGTCGCCCTGTCTGCCTATCACAACTGGTTCGACGGCTATATTTATGACGTGCAGGTCGCCGACGACGCCTGCATGGCGGTAAATGGCGGGGAGGATCTGGAATTTCCCTGCTACCAATATAATCAGGCCAGGGCGCGCTATCTGGGGTTCGAGGCAGAAGCCACGGTCAAGCTGGCGCAAGTCGGCGGCTATGCCATCAATTTCGATGGCGTCGCCGATTATGTCCGCGCGACCGTGACCGATTCCGGCCCGGCCCCGCGCATTCCGCCGATGCGCCTGCTGGGCGGACTGGAAGCGCAGGGCGAGCGCCTGAGCCTGCGTGGCGAGGTGGAACATAGTTTCGCGCAGGACCGGATCGCCGCGACGGAAACGGAAACGGGCGGCTTCACCCTGGTCAACGCATCGCTGGCGTGGAAGCCGATCAAGGGCAATGACCGCACCACCATCATGCTGTCCGCCAATAATATCTTCGACGTGGAAGCGCGCCGCCACGCCAGCTTCCTGAAGGATTACGCCCCGCTGGCCGGGCGTGACATCCGCATTACCGCGCGACTGTCCATCTGACGCTTCGTCCAGAAATGCGCCTTTAGCGCATCCGCACCGGCCCACACCCCCACCCGACCGCCCACAGAGTGTATCCTGAATGGGAGGTCGGGTGGGGGTGTGGGCCGGTGCGGCAACCGAAATGCGCTCCTTCGCGCATTTCGAGACAAACTCTGGTGCGACGGGGTCGATTGCGCATTGTGACAATTTCGTTACAAGGCGCGACTAATGCGCCAGATTGCTGCCCTCCCCTACACGACCCATGCCGACGGATCGATGCAGATATTGCTGATCACGTCGCGTGACACGCGGCGATGGGTGATCCCTAAGGGCAACCGGATCAAGGGGCTGGCCGGCCATCGCGCCGCCGAACTGGAAGCCTTTGAGGAAGCCGGCATCCATGGCATCGCCTGCCCCGCCTCGCTTGGCCGCTACAGCTATGACAAGCGCAAGCGCAACGGTGCAGCGCGGGAGGCGAGCGTCGAGGTGTTCCCCCTCGCCGTCACTGGCCAGTTGTCGCAATGGCCCGAACAGGGGCAGCGCGAACTGCGCTGGTTCCCCGTGGCGGAGGCCGCACGCGCGGTCGACGAACCCGATCTTCAGGCCATCATCGCCGCCTTTCGCAAGCCGCCCCGCGATCCCGGCCGGTTCGTGCGGATGCTGCTGTGGTTCAAGGACAAGCAAAGCGAAAGGACTGGAATGCTCGCCTGGTTTCATGCGTTGATGCCCAAGCAGGGCCGCTTTTTCGAGCAATTCGAAAATCATGCGGCCACGCTGGTCGCCGGCGCGGATGCGCTGGCCCGGCTGCTCAAGGGCGGACCGGACATGGACGTCCATATCAAGGAAATTTCCGACCGCGAACATGAGGCGGACGACATCATACGCGACGTGTTGCAGGACGTCCGGCGCATCTTCGTCACCCCGTTCGACCGCAGCGCCATCACCGGACTGATCGGCGTGATGGACGACGCGATCGACCAGATGAACCAGACCGCCAAGGCGATCGCCCTTTATGAGGTCAAGACATTCCCGCCGCAGATGCAGGATATGAGCGCGCTGATCGTCGAATGTGCGCGGCTGGCGGCCGAAGCGATGCCGCTGCTGCGTTCGCTCAACCTGAACGCCACGCGGCTGCACGACTTGACCGAACGTCTGGTGACGCTGGAAGGCCATGCCGACATATTGCATGAAGCGGGCCTCAAGACGCTCTATGCCGCCGCGCGGGAGGGCAATCCGATGGATTTCGTCGTCGGGCGGGAAATCTACTCCCACCTGGAAAAGGTCACTGACCGGTTCGAGGATGTCGCCAACCAGATTTCCGGCCTGGTCATCGACCACGCCTGACGATCCCGCCGGATAGAGTCCATGGACCCCATAGCCTTCCCGCTGCTGGTCGCGCTGATCGGCGTCGCGCTTGCCTTTGACTTTCTCAATGGCCTGCATGACGCCGCCAACTCGATTGCGACCATCGTGTCGACCCGCGTTCTTAAACCCCAATATGCGGTCGCCTGGGCCGCGTTTTTCAACTTCATCGCCTTCCTCTTCTTTGGCCTGCATGTCGCGACCACGGTGGGCAAGGGGATTGTCGATGCCGCGATCATCGATCCGCAGGTGATTTTCGGCGCGCTGATGGGGGCGATTTCGTGGAACCTCATCACCTGGGCGCTGGGCATCCCCTCCTCCTCCAGCCATGCGCTGATCGGCGGGCTGCTGGGCGCGGGGACGGCCAAGGCGGGACTGGGCGCAGTGATCTGGACCGGCGTGTTCAAGACCAGCGCGGCAATCGTCATGTCGCCGGCGATCGGCCTGCTGCTGGCGCTGCTGCTGGTGCTGCTGATCAGCTGGATTTTCCGCCGCTTCACGCCCCATGGCGCGGACGGCGTGTTCCGCAAGCTCCAACTCGTTTCCGCCTCGCTCTATTCGCTGGGCCATGGCGGCAATGACGCGCAAAAGACGATGGGGATCATCGCCGTGCTGCTCTATTCGCAGGGCATGCTGCAGGGCGAATTTCATGTGCCCTTCTGGGTGGTGATCAGCTGCCAGGCGGCAATGGGCTTCGGCACGCTGTTTGGCGGGTGGAAGATCGTCCACACCATGGGGTCGAAGATCACGCGGCTCAGCCCCGCGCAGGGTTTCTGCGCGGAAACCGGCGGCGCGATCACCCTGTTCATGGCGACCCATTTGGGGATTCCGGTGTCCACCACCCACACCATCACCGGCGCGATCGTCGGCGTGGGCGCGTCGCGGCGGCTGTCGGCGGTGCGCTGGAACATCGCATCGCGCATCATCATCGCATGGGTCGTGACCCTGCCCGCCGCCGCGCTGATCGGCGCGGGATTTTATTGGATTACCAAGTTCTTTTAATCCTCCCCTTGTAGGGGAGGTGGCAGGGCGTAGCCCTGACGGAGGGGTATCGCACTATCGATAGGGCGACACCCCTCCACCACGCCTTCGGCGCGGTTCCCCTCCCCTCAGGGGAGGATGGCCTTTACGCAACCCGACCGAGCCGGTGATAGAGATTGGCGTATTTGACCGATTCCGGCTGGTCCTGAATCTCGCGCAGATAATGGACGATCGCGGTACGGATCAGGCCGAAATCTTCTGGCGAGAAAACCGCACGCGAACGGGCAGGCTGGGGGTGACCGCCAGTTTCAGTCATATTTTCCATCGTGTCGGTGGTCATGTCCTTGTCCTTCATTGGCGTGCCGTCCGTGCGGCGATGGACAGTGAGTTAGACATATTTGCGCGATGCGGAAGGACGATGAGTGGCCGCGTGTCACGATAAGATTTGGTCATATTGTCATTCTATGACATCATGACTGTATGGCAGATGCAATCGACCGCAAACTTTATCTAGGCCCCAAGCTGCGCGTTTTGCGTCGCGAACTCGGCCTCAACCAGACCCGCATGGCGGAGGAACTGGGCGTTTCCCCCAGCTATCTCAACCATCTGGAGCGCAACCAGCGCCCCTTGAGCGCGCAGATGCTGCTACGGCTGGCCAATGTCTATGACATCGACATTCGCGATTTCACCGCACGCGCGGCCGATAGCGGGCCGGGCGAACTGAGCGAGATATTGTCCGACGCGCTGGTTCGTGACATCGGCATTGCGCGCGACGAAGTACTGGAAGTGTCGGAAAATTATCCCGGCGTCAGTGAAGCCATCGCCCGATTCTATCGTGCGTTGAGCGACCTGCGCCGCCTGCCAGGGGAAGCGGCAGCGGGCGAACGCGGCCCCGCCCCGCTGGTCGCGCCGATCGACTGGCTGCGCGAGACGATCGCGCGGGCGGGCAATCATTTTGCCGAGATTGACGCAGGCGCCGAAGCCATCGCGGCGCAATTGAACGATGATCCCGCACTGTTGCAGGCGGACCTGCGCGCGCGGTTGAAGGACCGGCACGGCATGGCCGTCCAGGTCGTCCGCGCCGATGTCCTGGCGGGGACGCTGCGCCATTATGACATGCACCGACGACGGCTGATGCTGAGCGAGCGGCTGGCCGCGTCCGGGCGATTGTTCGCCATCGCCTATCATCTGTGCGCGCAGGAACTGGCCGACGCGATTCTCACGCAGGTCACCCGCACCGCGCCACCGGACGAGGATAGCCGCCGCCTCGCCACCATCGCGCTCACCAACTATGCCGCCGCTGCGCTGGTCATGCCCTATGACCGCATCCGCCAGGCAGCCGAACAGAGCCGCCACGACCTGCCCATGCTGCGCGACCGTTTCGGCGTGTCGAGCGAGCAACTGGCCCACCGCCTGACCAGCCTCAACCGCACCGGCGCGCGCGGCATCCCCTTCTTCATGGTCAGGATGGACCGGGCGGGCATCATATCCAAACGCTTCGACGGCGAAGCCTGGCCCTTCGCCCGCTATGGCAGCACCTGCCCGCGCTGGGACGCGCATGGCGCAGGTGCGGTCGATCAGGTGAATGTGCAGTTGATCGAAACGCTCGACGAACGCCGCTTCGTCACGCTGGCCATGGCGCTGCCCCAGTTACCCGGCGCCCGCGGCCGCGCGGTGATCGCGCTGGGGTGCGAGGCGAAACATGCCGGGCGGATCGTCCATGCTGACGGCATCGACCCGGACAAGCATGACGCAGTCGAAGTCGGCCCCACCTGCCACCTATGCGAACGCCGCGCCTGCCCGGATCGCGCCCTGCCACCGGTGACGCGCGCGCTGGATCTGCATGGGTACGAGCGAACGAGCGCGCCGTTTCCGTTTAGACGGGTGTGAGGCTATACGTGTTTTCGGTCGTTGCCCCCACAGTAACACAAGAGCCGACCACCGAGTCGGCGGGCTTCTACCTTGCAGGCGACCGACCTTTCCAAACACGCAATCAAATTGAAAAATCTGGATTGGAGACCTGCTTTCAACGTAAATTGCCGCAGCGAAGGAATGCTGGAGGACGTATGAATACTCACAATCTCGGCAAACTGGTGAAGATTGAACTTCGCGATATCTGGCTCAGTGAATCGTCCGATTTTACACCTTGGCTTGCGCGTGAAGAAAACCTCCTAACCCTTAGCGAGACTCTTGGCCTTGAACTTGAGCTAGAGGCTCAAGAAAAGGCAGTAGGTCCGTTCCGCGCGGACATTTTGTGCAAGGATATCGGAACGAACGCTTGGGTCTTGATCGAGAACCAACTTGAGCGCACCGATCATTCCCATTTGGGCCAGCTCTTAACATACGCCTCCGGCCTTGAAGCAGTAACGATCGTTTGGATTGCCGCTCGCTTCACTGACGAACACCGGTCCACACTTGATTGGCTAAACCGGATCACTGACGAAACTTTCCGATTTTTTGGTGTCGAAGTAGAGCTATGGCGCATTGGTGAATCGCCAGCTGCGCCTCGCTTCAACATCGTGGCTAAACCGAACAACTGGAACAAACTTGTTTCGCAGGCTGCCCGTGCAATTGACGATGCCGAACTCACTGGCACTAAATCTTTACAACTGGCTTACTGGACTGCATTTGGAAATGTCTTGACGTCAAAAGGTGGCCCATTGGCGAAGGATCGGAAACCACAGCCGCAATCTTGGATGTCTTACTCCATAGGCCGAAGCGGAGTTGGTGTTAATGCATCTATGATACGCTCCAAGGATCAAGTTCGCGCAGAATTATATTTGTCTGGTTCACATGCCAAACCTAGATTCTGGCTTCTGCGAGATCAAAAAACAGAAATCGAAGCGGAAATTGGTTATGCGCTCGATTGGGAGGAACTGCCGCTAGGCAAAGACACAAGAATTTCAGTTTCCCTGAATGGCTCTAACCCTGAAATGCAAGCAGACTGGCAACGACAGCATGAATGGCTTGCGACGAAATTGAATGAATTTTATAGAGTATTTGTGGATCGCGTTCGAATGCTGGATACCAGCGATTGGGTTTCACCAGAAGAAATCCATTCATTGACTTAATGAGCAATGACTACGATCAAAGTTTCTTGAGGCGGCAACCGTAGACCGGCTTCCGAAACCCGCCATAACGCAATAGCCAGATTACACGCCGAGCAGCCCCAACCCTCAATTCAGGTGCAACGCCGCGTCATGATCCTGCCCCGGCCCGATGATCCGGTGGATGAAGATGCGATCCGGTTCGACGGAATAGAGAATGCCATAGCCCTTGTGCGATCGCCGTCTGATGCCATGCTGTTCGTAGCGCGGGATCAGCGGGAAGGCGCGCGGCATGTCGGCCAGACTCTTCGCGGTATCGCGTAACTCGTTGACGAACGAGACAGCGCGGGCTGGATTGTCTTTCTCGATATAGGTTCGGATGCCTTCAAGGTCGCGCATGGCCCGTGAGGACAGCATGACCTTCATGGACGCGATTGGCCACCCGCACTTTGCCGGATGTCGGCAATGATCGCGCCACAAACTTCGTCAAGATCATGGCCGCCGCCTGCCTTCATCTCCGCAAGACTCTCGTCAATCGACGCATCGAGTTCTTTCAGCCAACGTTCTTCATCCATGATCGCACTTTGATCGCGGCGGATGAGGTCGCGCACATAGTCGCTGACGCTGGCATATTGGCCGCTGTCGATACGATTTTGCACATAGTCCCGCATGGGATCGGGCAGGGACACATTCATTGTCGCCATCGGCTGATACCTCCAACGCCCCTGATATGGCAAAAATTGCCATAGACTTCAATGCCCCGACAAAATCCTCCCCGCAAGGGGAAGGCCGGCGCATATGAAAATGTCCCCTCCTTCAATCGTCATGCTGAACTCGTTTAGCTGCGCTGGCCTTACAGCTCAGCATCCACTTCTCGTCACAAGCGGCAGCTTGTGGGGCACGATGGATCCTGAAACAAGTTCAGGATGACGTTGTAGAGATAACGAAAAGTCATATGCAAACCCCCTCCCGCCACGGGTGGATGGGCGTTGCTCAACATGCCAGCATCGGGTTCGCAAACTCCATAAGCCCCAAACAAAAAAAGGGGCCGCCGGGCAGGCGACCCCTTCTTATCCTCTCCCGCGAAAGCGGAAGTGTGTCTGTTTAGTCAGACTTGGGCTGGAGGTTGACGGCGGCATATTTGCCGCGACGGTCGACTTCCAGTTCAAAGTCCAGACGGTCGCCTTCATTGAGGGCGGCCATGCCAGCACGTTCGACGGCGCTGATGTGGACGAAGGCGTCGGGCTGGCCGTCATCGCGCTGAATGAAGCCAAAGCCCTTCATCGCGTTGAAGAATTTGACCGTGCCGCTGGCGCGTTCGCCGGTCAGCTGACGCTGCGGGCCACCACGATCGCCACCAGGCGCTGCGCCAAAACCACCGGCGCGGGGTTCGCGCGGCTCACGCGGCGGGCCGCGATCGGTCACGGGGAGCGGTTCGCCTTCGATCTTGAGATCGGTTGCCGACACCTTGCCACCACGATCGACCAGGGTGAAGCCGAGCTGCTGCCCTTCGGCCAGACCGGTCAGGCCAGCCTGTTCGACGGCGCTGATGTGCACGAACACGTCTTCGCCGCCATCATCACGGACGACGAAGCCGAAGCCCTTTTGACCGTTGAAGAATTTGACGACGCCCGTGCCTTCGCCAACGACCTGCGCGGGCATACCGCGACCACCGCCGCCGCCGCCAGCAAAGCCGCCGCCACCGCCGCCGAAGCCGCCGCGATTGCCACCACCGGCAAAGCCGCCGCCTGCGGGACGATCGCCACCGCCGAAGCCGCCGCGATCCCCGCCGAAGCCACCGCCGCCGCCGCCGAAGCGGTCACCGCCACCGAAGCCGCCACCAAAACCACCGCGACCACCGCCGCCGCCAGCGCCCTGATCGTAGAAATTGTCGTCGCCGAAACCGTCGCGCTTGTCCTTGCCGCGCCCGCCGCGGCGACCTCTGTCAAAACTCATGCCCTGTTAGTCACTTTCGCTTCGCCCCAAGACCAATCGGACAAACATGTCGGGCGAATGACATGCACAATCCACCGCAAAGGCGCGGTTTGGGAATCACTATATCAACTTTTCGGGGGAGCGCGAATGTTTTTACAGGCAACGTTTCGGGCACGACTTCAGCTGATCGCATGGGCGTGTCGCGCCATCGGCAAAGCCTTTGATTGCGATATCTCCGCTTTGCCCATAGAGGGGAAGCCATGACCGTCCATTTCCATGAAGAAGATCTGCCCGCTGGCGTGCTCGCCCCCGGTCCGATCGCCGTCGACACCGAAACCATGGGGTTGATCACCCCGCGCGATCGCCTCTGCGTGGTGCAGATCAGCGATGGCAAGGGCGATGAACATCTGGTGCGCTTTGCCGCCGGATCGGACTATGCCGCGCCCAATCTGCGCGCCGTGCTGGCCGACCCGGAACGGCTGAAACTCTATCATTTCGGGCGTTTCGACATTGCCGCGATCAAATATTATCTGGGCGTGGTGGCAGCGCCCGTCTATTGCACCAAGATCGCATCGCGCCTGATCCGCACCTATACCGACCGCCATGGGCTGAAAGAACTGGTGCGCGAATTGCTGGGGCAGGACATCAGCAAGCAGCAGCAGTCGAGCGACTGGGGCAACCCGACCCTGACGGACGCGCAGAAGGATTATGCCGCGTCCGACGTGCGCTTCCTCCACGCGCTGCGCACCGAGCTGAACAAGCGGCTGGAGCGCGAAGGGCGGATGGAACTGGCGCAGGCCTGTTTCGATTTCCTGCCGCACCGCGCCGAACTCGACCTGGCGGGATGGCCGGAGATCGACATCTTCTCCCATATGTAAGCGAATCGGGTAGTCGTCATCATGTCCGTCCAGGCCGATCAGCAACGCGATGTGCGCCGCCACTGGGCGCGGCCGGGGGGGAGCCATGACCGGCTGGTCGGCACGCTCAAAATCTGGCTGCCGGTCGCGGTCGGCGTGCTGAGCGCACTGCTGGCGACCGCGCCCTTCACCGGCGGCGACAAGGTCAGCTTCGTGCTGGACAAGAATAAGGTGGAAGTCGCCAAGGAACGGATGCGCGTGACCGAAGCGCTCTATCGCGGGCAGGACAGCAAGGGGCAGCCCTTTTCCCTGCGTGCAGGGTCGGCGGTGCAGAAAAGCTCGCGCGAACCGATCGTCGATCTGAACGCCATGTCCGCGCGCATATTGCTGGCGGACGGCCCCGCCGTGCTGAGCGCGCAAAAGGGTCGCTATGACATGGAGACCGAGCGGGTCGGGATTGACGGGCCTGTGCAGTTCGAGGCGGCGGGCGGATACCGCCTGACCACGCGCGACGTCGGCATAGACCTCAAGACCCGGCGGATGCGCAGCGCCGGCCGGGTCGACGGGCGCATCCCGATCGGCACGTTCAGCGCCGACCATCTGGACGCGGACATGGGCGCGCGCACGGTGACATTGAATGGCCGGGCCAGCTTGCGCATCGAACAAAATGGCCTCAAAGGGCGGAACTGATGAAAGCTTCCTATCTTCTGCTGTCGATCGGCTGCGTGGGTGCCGCTGGCCTGTTGTTCGCCGGTGCGGATGCGCAGGTCGTCGGCAATCATAACAGCAATGCCCCGGTCAATTTCACCGCCGACCGGATCGAGGTGCAGGACCGTGCCGACCGCGTCGTCGTGTCCGGCAATGTCGAAGTGACGCAGGCGGGCATGACGCTCAACGCCGCGCGCATGACCGTGGCCTATCGCAACCAACCGGGCGCGGGCACGGGCGGGGTGGAGATCGACCGGATCGACGCATCGGGCAATGTCGTGGTGACCAAGGCGGACCAGACCGCACGCGGCAATGTCGCCATTTACGACCTCAACAGCAAGCTCATCACCATGCTGGGCAATGTCGCGCTGACGCAAGGGGCCAACCGGCTGACCGGCGGGCGACTGGTGATGGACCTCAACACCGGGCGCTCGACGGTCGATGGCCGCGCGTCGGGCGGCGGCGCTGGAGTCACAGGCAGCGCCGGGGGCCGGGTGACGGGGACATTCTCGGTGCCGCAGCGGAAGAATTAAGCGCGGGCGTTGTGCGGTTTCCGTAACGCGACGAACCGTTCGTCGGTGGGATTGATCCAGAGTGGAGACCCTGTAACAATCAGGGATTGCACATTTTTAATTGCGCTGCGATAAGCTGCTCCATGACATTGGCGGCAATCGTTCTAGTGATATTCGCCATTGCGCTCGGCAGCGCCATTCTGAGCGCGCGCCGCTGGAGCATGACCATCGGCGTCATCAGTGGCCTGGCGGTCGGTCTGGCCAGCTGGGCAGTAGCCTCGATCGGCATCGTGATCTGGTTTTCCAAAGGCTAGGCAGGCGCGAAAAGGCGGGCCTTGCACCTATCGGCTCAAGGCCGGGCATCCCATTGGACCAGCGTCACGCCGCCATCCGCATCGAGCGCCAGTTCCCCGAACGCCCCCGTCCGCAGCTTGAGCGAACCTAGCGGCAAACCCGCTGCCAGCAGCGCGAAGCGGGCGGCGCCATTGCTGGTGACGAGCAGATCGACCCCCTCCCCACCTTCAGCGAAATAAGCGCGCCAGGCAGCGATGCGCGCGTCGGCGTCCACAATCCAGCCGACAGGGGCGATGGCGCGTTCGTCCCAGTCGGCGATCGCCTGCGCGCCGATGCGCGCCAGCACCTGCGCCTCCGGGCGGCCTTCGTCGGGACCATGGTCGATCTCGCCCAGCCAGTCGCGCGTGCCGTCAGGCCCATGGCCGGTGGCGTCGGCGATCGCCTGCGCCGTCTGGCAGGCACGCAGCAGCGGGCTGGTCAGCAGCCGGGTGATGGCAAAGTCCTGTGCGACAAACCATGCGCCCAGCCGCTGCGCCTGCGCCTGGCCGCTCTCGACCAGCGGCAGGTCGGTGCGCGATCCGATGCGGCAGGCCTGCGCGCTGCTGGCAAAGGTATTGCCATGGCGGATGATGAAGAGGCGGCGCATGGCGTTAAGGGGGCGTCGGGTCGCCATGCCGGGCGATCAGCGCTTCGACACGGCTGATGTCCGCTTCGGTATCGATCCCGCTGCTGTCGAACAGCGGCGGATCGACCGCCACGGTCATGACCGGGATACCCAGTTCCAGCAGGCGGAGTTGTTCCAGCCCCTCCAGATTTTCGAGCGCCGTGGGCGGGCAAGCCTCGAACGCACGCAGGGCGTCCAGCGCATAGCCATAAAGGCCGACATGCCGCCAGACGGGCGAGATGGGCTGGCTGGCGCGCAGGGCATCTTCGCCCCTGATGGCCGGGATGATGTTCTTGGAAAACCACAAGGCCCGGCCATCGGGCGCGCGGGCGCAGCAGGTGCCGCTGAAGGGGGAACGGGTCTTGTGATCGCGCAGGGCATCGAGCGCGGCCCAATCGAGCGCAATTACCGGGGTGGCGACCTGCGCGCCTGCCTCCAGCGCGGCGATGACCGCGCCCAGCGCCCCCTGCGGCTGGAAGGGGGAATCGCCCTGGAGGTTGACGACGAAGCGCGGCGGGTTCGCCTGCGCCAGCGCAGCGGCCAGCGCGCGGCCTGATCCGGTGGCGATGGCGCTGTCGGTCATTACCGCATCGCAGCCGACAGCGCGGGCGTGATCGGCGATTGCGTCGTCATCGGTGGCGACGGTCAGCGCCACCCCGTCGCGCATGCCGATAGCGCCGCGGGCCATGGCGATGGTGCGATGGAGCAAGGTGCGCCCGGCGATCAGGCGCAGCGGCTTGCGCGGCAGGCGGGACGACCCCGCCCGCGCGGGAATGACGACAAGCTGGTTCAGGCGACGCCCGCGTTCAGCAGGTCGTGCATATGAACCGCACCGATCAACTTGCCCTTGTCGCACACGAACAACAGCATGACGTTGCGTTCGTGCATCAGGTGCAGCGCTTCCTGCGCCAGTTCGTCCGGTCCAACCGCCAGCGGCGTGGGCGTCATGAACCGGCCGACCGCCTCGGTCAGATTCTGCTTGCCGGTCACCGTGCGGCGCAGGTCGCCATCGGTGAAGGCACCGATCAGCCGCCCGTCACGGTCTACGACTGCCGTGCCGCCCAGACGGGCGCGGGTCATTTCGATGGTCGCGTCCAGCAGCGATGCATCCTCCTGCACCGACGGGATGTCACCCCCCTTGGCCATCAGTTCGCGCACCTTGATCAGTTGCGCGCCAAGGCGACCATTGGGGTGGAATTTGTGGAAGTCGTCAGCAGAAAATCCGCGCATTTCCATCAGCGCAATCGCCATCGCGTCGCCAAAGGCCATCTGCACCGTAGTCGATGTGGTCGGCGCAAGCGAATTGGGGCAGGCTTCGGGCACGTCGGGCATCAACATGCAAATGTCGGCGGCAGTGGCGACCGTGCTGTGCGCCTGTGCCGTCATGCCCAGCAACGGGATGGCGAAGCGCTTGCAATATTGGATGATGGGACCAAGTTCGGTCGATTCGCCCGAATGGGACAGCATCAGCACGACATCGTCGGGCGTCACCATGCCCAGATCGCCATGGCCGGCGTCGGCGGGATGCAGGAAGATGGCGGGCGTGCCGGTCGACGTCAGCGTCGCCGTCATCTTCCGCGCGACGATGCCGCTCTTGCCGATGCCGGTCACGATCACGCGACCCCGGACATTCATGATAACGCCGATCAGCCGCACAAAAGTGGCAGCAAAGTCGCGTTCAGAAAATTGCGCTTCGAGCGCATTGAGGCCCAGCGCTGCGACAGACAGGCTGTGACAGGCCGCATTAACAATCCGTCCGCCCGACCCGAACGGGACGATTTTCGAAGCAAGTATCGACACGCGTTTGCCCTTTTTCCCGCATGTTGCCGCCGAATATTCGGCTGGCACATGCGGCGACGATCCACCCTGTTCGATGCGTCGTCTTTCCCTTGTTCCGCGACCCCTAACCGGCTTGACCACCAGCACAGGGCAACTGTTTACGCTGTTTCAGGCACTTATGGCAAACCATTTTGCAACTGCGAAAAGAATTTCAACGCAGTTTTCCTTCACACCATCGTCATCTCGCGAGACGGGGCGACTGAAGCCAGCGACGGGCCGTGGAACTTTTGACAGCGCCATGTGTGCGGCGCAATGCGGTGTCAACGAACCTGATGATAGTCGCGATACCAGGCAACGAATTGCGGCACGCCCGATTCGATTTGCGTCGTGGGTGCAAAGCCGATGTCGTGGGCGATGGCGCTGATGTCGGCAAAGGTGGCGTGAACATCGCCCGGTTGCATCGGCTGGAAATCGATCTGCGCCTTTTGACCCAGCGCGTCCTCCAGCACCGCAATCAGGTGCATCAACTCCTCAGGCTTGTTATTGCCGATATTATAGAGGCGGTGCGGCGCGCGACTGCCGCCCGGCTTGGGCGCGCCGTCGTCGGCAGGCGGATGGTCGAGGCAGCCGATCACGCCCGCAACGATATCGTCGATATAGGTGAAATCGCGCTGCATCCGGCCATGGTTGAACACCGGTATCGGTTCCCCGGCGAGTATCTTTTTGGTGAAGATCCACATCGCCATGTCGGGCCGACCCCATGGTCCATAGACGGTGAAGAAACGCAGCCCGGTCATCGGGATACGGAACAGATGGGCGTAGGTCTCGCTCATCAATTCGTCGGCGCGCTTGGTCGCGGCATAGAGGGAAACGGGATGATCGGCGCGATCCTCGACCCGGAAGGGCAGCGTATCATTCCCGCCATATACGGAGGAGGAGGACGCATAGACCAGATGCCGCACCCGCCGTTCGCGCGCCAGTTCCAGCATGTTGACATGGCCCGCCAGGTTGGAACGGACATAGGCGTGCGGGTTGATCAGCGAATAGCGCACCCCGGCCTGCGCGCCCAGATGGACGATCGATTCGATCACCTGATCCGCGAGCGCGCCAAGCAGCGCATCATTGTCGGCGAAATCCAGCTCGTGAAAGGTGAACAGCTTGCCATGCGCCTTTTCCAGCGCGGCGATCCGGTCCCGCTTGAGCGAGACGGGATAATAATCGTTCATATTGTCGATGCCGACCACGGCATGGCCCTGCGCCATGAGCCGATCGGCGACCGTCATGCCGATAAAGCCGGCGACGCCGGTGACCAATATCGTCATGCTATTCATTCTCCCACGCGAAGTCGCGCCAGCGGGCGGCGCACCCTGTCAGTCACACCAAAGTGGCGGGCGATGTAAAGGCTTTTTCGTCCCATTTGCGCCCGATGTTCCATCCGATCGCCCTCCGCTTAGACGGCAAAGTTTAGGCTTTCCCTAATCTTTGCCATTTAAGGCGGAAAGCCATGGACATGGCATCGCATCCAGCGCCCCCCGTTCCCCTGCCGCCCGACCTGTCACCGGGAACGAAGCCGCGTGCGCGCTGGGCGGCGCTAGCGAAGGAGGCGGCGGAAGCCAATGCCTTTTATGCGCCTGACATGCTGGGTGCGGCGATCGACCATCTCACCACCGACGGCCATGTGCGACTGATCGAGGCGCGGGCGGGTGACCATCTGATCGGCCTGCTGCCGGTGGTGGTGCAGCCGCGCCATGGCCGTCTGCCGATCGGATGCGTTGCCAACTGGATGCACGATCATTGCTTCTTTGGCGCACCGATGATCCGCGCAGGGCAGGAAGTGGCGGCATGGCGCAGTTTCCTTGCCCAACTGGACGATGCCCCCTGGGCGCGCGGCTTCCTGCATATGGAGGGGCTGGACGCCGCCGGGGCCAATGCCGCCGCGCTGGAGGCGCTCTGCGTCGAACAAAGGCGCGGACGGCGCGAAATTCACCGCTACGACCGGGCGATGCTGCGGTCGGACCTGACCGCTGACGCCTATTGGGACACCAATGTGCGGTCCAAGAAGCGCAAGGAAATCCGCCGCCTGCAAAAGCGGCTTGCCGAACTTGGTACGGTCGAGACAAGGCTGCTGGCCGAGCGCGCCGACCTGCCGCACTGGTGCGCCGATTTCCTGACGCTCGAAGCGTCGGGATGGAAGGGACAGGAAGGCACGGCGCTGGCCTGCAAACCCGCCGACGCCGCCTTTTTTCGCGCGGCCTGCGCCGCCGCGTTCGACGCCGGGCGGCTGCATATGCTGCGCATCGACCTGGATGGTCGGGCGATCGCGATGCTGGCCAATTTCCGCCACGGCGCGGGCGCCTTCTCCTTCAAGATCGCTTTTGACGAGGCGCTGGGCCGCTTTTCCCCCGGCGTGCTGATCGAGATCGCCAATCTGCACGCAGTGCAGGATGATCCCGCGATCGGCTGGATGGACAGTTGCGCCGCGCCCGACCATCCGATGATCGACAGCCTGTGGGCGGAACGGCGCACGATCGTGCAATATCGCATCGCCCTGCGCGGCACCGGCCTGGCGCGGGTGCAGCGCGCCGCCGCCTTCGCCCTTGTCAACGGCCTTGAATCCCTGGCCAGCCTTTTGAAAGGACAGCGATGACCGCCCATCGCCCGATCGCCGCCGCCGATGCCGATGCCGCGACCTTCCCCGCCACCACCTTCCCCAATAGCGCGCGCGCGACCTTCGCCGCCGCCTATCCCGACCAGCCGGTCGCGCTGAGCCATAATCTGGTCGGCCACACATTGCTCAGCCTTGATGCACTGGCCGTGCTGGCGGAGCGTATGCCTGCATCCAGCGTCGAATATAATCTGGGCAAGCTGCCTCTGGGCGTGCGGCCCGAAGATACGCCGTCCAACGGGCTGACGCTGGGCGAAACCATCCGCACGATCGAAACCAATGGCAGCTGGGCGGTCCTTAAAAATGTCGAGCGTGATCCGGCCTATGCCGCGCTGCTCGACGCGGCGCTCGCTGAACTCGCCCCCATCGTCGCGGACAAGACCGGGCCGATGCTCCACCGCGAAGCCTTCATCTTCCTGACCTCGCCGGGCAGCGTCACCCCCTTCCACATGGACCCGGAGCATAATATCCTGCTCCAGATCATGGGGACCAAGGTGATGACCATCTTCCCCGCGCGCGACGAAGCGCTGGTCCCGGCGCAAAAGAGCGAGGAATTTCATGGCGGCGGCCATCGCAACCTGGTCTGGCAGGACGGGTTCAAGGCGCTGGGCACCCCCTTCCCCATGCAGCCGGGCGAAGCAGTGCATGTGCCGGTCAAGGCCCCCCATTTCGTCGAGAATGGCCCCGCCGTCTCGGTCAGCCTGTCGGTGACATGGCGGTCCGAACGCAGCGTGGCGGAGGGCGAATTGCACAGTTTCAACGCATTGCTGCGGCGGCGCAGCCTGCCGGTGGGTCAGGTCAGCGCACGGCCTGAAAAACAGGGCGTGCGGCGGCTGGTCTATCGCATCATGCGGAAGCTGGGCGTTTAAGGACGCGGCGCAGCAACGCTTCTGCCGCCAGCCGCGGTGTAAAACGTTCGATCACCCACCATTCCAGACTTTCCTCGCGCGTGGACAGGCTCTGCTTGTAGCGATCCTTGCCCGCCAGCAGCGAATAGAGCGACAGGCCGCGCGCGGCATAATGATCGACGGCGGCGGCATGGCAGAGCAGGCCCGGCTTGTCCTTGCCCGTGCGCGGTTCGGCAAAGGCGGACTGATAGTTGAGCGCCTGGTCCCGATGCACGAAATTGACCAGCAGGCCCACGACCCCGCCCGCGTCGGTAAAGCGCAGCAGATCGACGGCACCGCTGGCCCGCCCCTGCTCCACGATGGTCGCGACAAAGCCGCAAAAGGCCGGATCGTCCCAGGCATTGTCGGCATGACGCCCGCTGTTGAGCGCTGCCATCTCGGCCAGCCAGGGCGCGATTTCATTCGCGCCGGCCCGTGCTACATGGGGCAGGCCGCCGCCATGATCCTTGATCGCGCGGCGGATCTGGCTGCGCGTATTGGCGCTCAGGAGCGAGAGATAATCGCCGCTTGCGCCGCGCACCGCGTCCAGATCGACCTGATAGACGGGCGAGGCATCGACCCGGCGTTTCGTTCTGGCGGGCAGCGCCAGCAGCGGCGAATCCGGCGCAATCCCGCTCAGCCGCAGCGCCCGCCAGTCGCGACGACGGGCCAATGCAGCGATGGCGGCGGTCGCTGCCTCCGCCTCCTGCCCGCGCGCGGTCAGCAGGCCATTATACTCAACATAGGGCCGGTCGGCTTGCGCGTCGCCGGACTGGTTGAGGCTCAATGTCGCGACCCGCCCCAGCAGGCGCGGCATCATCGCATGACCAACCAGCGCCAGCGCGACGTCCCCGCCCGCCGCGTCGGTGACCGCCAGCAATTCGGGCCGCACATCATAGCTGTCCAGCCACGCGCCAACCCAGGTCCAACTGAGGAAAAAGGCCGCATCCGCCTGCGCTTCGAGCGCCTGCCAGCGAGCGGAAAGCGCCGCCCGGTCGGGCAGGGGCAGGAATTGCGCGGTAAGAGCCATTGCGCCCTCTTGTGGCAGAGCGCCGGGTGCGGTCAAGCGGCTCTGCTAGGCGAACACGCGCCGCGCAGGATCGACCGTGCCATCGGCGCGCACCCCGGCGCGGGCCAGATCGCGGCGCATATGCCCGGTCAGATAGCGATGCCACATCACGAAATCGGCGCGCAGCGACCAGAGCGGATAGCGGAAGGTGGCGGGACGGTTGCGCTCGATCAGGCCATGTCCGATCCAGGCAAAGCCATAGCCCACGATCGGCAGCGCCAGCGCCATCCACCAGCGCCCGGCAACCGGTGCCGCCGCCAGCAGCGCCACGACCAGGCTGGTCCCCGCATAATGCAACGCGCGCGTGCCGGGACGCGCATGTTCCTGCAGATAATAGGGCCAGAAATCGCGAAATTGGGTGATGGCGGGCACGGCAATCCTCTCTGCCGCCACCTTATCCATGTGGCTGATCGATGTTAAGCGCGATGCGTCAGACCGTGCTGCGATCGGGCGCGAACAGGAAATAGTCATAGGTCGCCCGCGCCGCTTCCGCCATGATGCGGTCGCGCGTCACCTGCCCCTTATGATCCTGCATCACGAACACGGTGATGGCGAACAACCGCCCGTCGGGCAGGGTGATGACGCCCGTATCATTGCCGGTGCCGTTGAGCGACCCGGTCTTGTGCGCGACCAGCGTGCCGGGCGGCAACATGCCGGGCAGTCGCGCCTTGCCGGTGCGGCACCGTTCCATGATCGACAGCAACGCCACCGTGCTGCGCCCCGACAAAGCCTTGCCGGTGCGGATCGCCGCGACCAGATCGGTCATCGCGGTCGGCGTCGCGGTGTCGCGCGGGTCCTGGGCAAAGGCGATGTTGGGAATGTCGCGCGCATCGCGTTCGCGCAGCGTCGGATCGGCGGCCATGGCAGCGGCGACATTGCGGTTGAAATTGCCCGGTCGGGGGGCGAGGCCCATGGCGCGATACAGAAGATCGGCGGTGTTGCTATCCACCCGCAAGCCCCTGATCCCCAGCCCCGCGACCCAGTGATGCACCGCCGCCGGGCCACCTGCGCGCGCGACCAGCAGGTCGGTCGCGTCATTGTCGCTGCGGGTCAGCATCAGGTCGAGCAGCGTGGCGACCGAGACCGGACCCGCCGGACTCGCCAGCCGGTCCTCCAGCGTCAGCGCACCAGCGTCGACCATCGCGAAAATCCGCCCCGCCACCGCGACCTTATAGGCGCTGGCCATCGGGAAGAGCGTATCGCCATTGAGCGAGAGCGTTTCCCCGGTGCCAAGGTCGCGCACGACGATGCCGACGGTCCCGTCGGTCAGGCTGGCGAAGCGCTGGAACTGGGCGATCAGCCGCGTCTCGGCAGTCTGCTGCACCGCCGTCTTGGCCGGGCCGAAGGCGTCGGCGTCGGGCAGGGGGGCCAGGAACAGGCCAAGCGCGGCGAACAGGGCGATGGGACGAAGCGGAACCATAGCGCTCATGTCGCCAATGCGCGGGCCGAGCGCAAGAGAGTTTACCGCGATTCGCGCGTTGACAGGGCTTTGCCGCGCGGGCCATCACCCGCGCCATGAGTAGCGCCATCAAGTTGCACGAAAGCTGGCTGACCCCGCTGGCCGACCAGTTCGCCACCCCGCATATGCAGGGGCTGAAAGCCTTTCTGGCGGCGGAAAAGGCGGCGGGCAAACGCATCTTCCCCAAAGGCCGCGACTATTTCCGCGCGCTCGACCTCACCCCGCTCGACCAGGTCAAGGTCGTGATTTTGGGGCAGGACCCCTATCATGGCGAGGGGCAGGCGCATGGCCTGTGCTTTTCGGTCCAGCCCGGCGTGCGCACCCCGCCATCCTTGGTCAATATCTACAAGGAGATGCAGGCGGACCTGGGCATCCCGCGCGCGTCCCACGGCTTTCTGGAACATTGGGCCAGACAGGGCGTGCTGCTGCTCAACAGCGTGCTGACCGTCGAAATGGCGCGCGCCGCTTCGCATCAGGGCAAGGGCTGGGAGCTGTTCACCGATGCCGTCGTGCGGCTGGTGGCGCAGCAGGAAAAGCCCACCGTGTTCCTGCTCTGGGGCGCCTATGCCCAGCGCAAGGCGGCGTTCGTCGACCAGAGCCGCCATCTGGTGCTGAAATCCGCCCACCCTTCACCGCTGTCGGCGCATAATGGCTTCCACGGATCGCGGCCCTTTTCGCAGGCGAACGCCTTTCTGGAAGCGCATGGGCGCGGGGCGATCGACTGGGCCTTGCCGCCGCTGTGACCGAAGCGTGAAAAGCACCCGCCTGCGCGTATGTAACGCCAAGCGGCGCTATGAATCGGAAAGTGACGCGCAGGCAGCGGCAGAGCGAGCCAGCATCATATTGCGCCCCTATCGCTGCGACCGTTGCGGACAGTTCCACCTCACCAGCCGAACCAAGGGCAAACGCATCGCCCGGCCTGCAGATTCACAAACATAACTTCTTGCGTCATCCCCGCGCAGGCGGGGACCCATCTTGCCTCCGGCAATCGAGTCGTATGGCGAGACATGGGTTCCCGCCTGCGCGGGAATGACGGGTGTGGCTGTGTGAACACCGCTCAATCACCCACCAAAAAAGTGAGGCCCGGTCCTGCTTGCGCAGGCCGGGCCTCTTCCCTCTCCAAACCAAATCCCGTGGATCAGCCGTCGTAATCGCCGCCGATATTCTGGTTGCGCGGCGGCGCGGCAGCGGTCAGGCGCAGGGCTTCAGCCGACTGCGCGATCGATCCGATTTCGTCCGGCGTATCGTCATCGTCAATCTGCACCTTCTGGAGCGAGGCGACGACCGAATCATGCAATTCGGCGGGCAGCACCGTTTCCTCGGCGATTTCGCGCAGGGCGACGACGGGATTCTTGTCCCGGTCGCGGTCCACGGTCAGCTCTGCGCCGCCCGAAATCTCCCGCGCGCGCTGGGCGGCGAGCAGGACGAGGTCAAAACGGTTGGTAACCTTGTCGACGCAATCTTCGACGGTAACGCGGGCCAAACGGGCCTCCTGCAACAAATGGAATGATTAGTGGGCCGGTTAGCAGCGCCCCTGTCCCAAGTCAATGAAAAGGCCATAAAGCCGTGGCGCACCCGGCCAAAAGGCGGCATGAGGGCGCGATGGCGACCCCCGTGAAAGTCCAAGCGCCCGACATCGCCGTCACGCTGGACGGCAATCATCTGCGCCTGATCGATGATGGCGCGGCCCTGTTCGACGCGCTGGTGGCGCTGATTGCGGGTGCGCGCACCTCGCTCAAACTCTATTATTATATCTTTGCGGGCGATGGCAGCGGCACGAAGATACGCGACGCTCTGGTCGCTGCACGGGCGCGCGGCGTGGCGGTCACGCTGATGGTTGACGGCTTCGGATCGTCCCGCACGCCCGACGCTTTCTTTGCGCCATTGATGGAGGCAGGCGGCCATTTCGGCCGGTTCGGCACGCGCCGGTCGACCCGCTACCTGATCCGCAACCATCAGAAGATGGCAATCGCGGATGACGCCCGGATGCTGATCGGCGGCTTCAATGTCGAGGATGGCTATTTCGGCATCCCGCCGCACGACAGCTGGGCCGACCTTGGCCTGTGGATGGAGGGGCCACAGGTCGAGGCGATGAGCCGCTGGTTTGGCCAGCTCTGGCGCTGGGTCGCGACGCGCAAGCAGCGCTTCCGCACTTTGCGCTACATGGTGCGCCACTGGCACCCCTCGCTCCATCATGATCCCGCCGATCCTTTCCGTTGGCTGATCGGCGGGCCGACCCGGCGGCTCAGCCCCTGGGCGCAGGTGGTGAAACATGATCTGGAACAGGCGCAGCGGGTCGATATGGTCGCGGCCTATTTCTCCCCCGGACGCGGGATGCTCAAACGGATCGCTCGCGCGACAAGGCGCAAGGGCGCGCGGATCATATTGCCCGCCAGGTCGGACAATGGCGCGACGGTCGCGGCAGCGCGGCTGCTCTATGGGCCGCTGCTCAAGCGCAGGGTGGAGATTGCCGAATATCAGCCCCGCAAGCTGCACATGAAGCTGATCGTCATCGACGATGCGGTGTTCATCGGATCGGCCAATTTCGACATGCGCAGCCTGTTCGTCAATTTAGAGGTCATGCTGCGGGTCGACGATGCCGGGTTTGCCACATCGGTGCGCAGCCTGATCGACCGGATGGCGGGGGACAGCCGCGTCGTGACGCTGGAAAGCCACCGCGCCACCCGCACCATATTGACGCTGGCCAAGCAGTGGATCAGCTATCTGCTGGTCGGCGTGCTGGACTATACCGTCACGCGGCGCCTCAATTTCCGCGATCCCGACGCCGATTGACGGAGCCGGGATCAACGCACGATCAGGTAGAATCCCGCAGGCGATGAACCGCCATTTTCGATCACAATATCATAGCGTTCGGTAAAGACCGGCAGCCATGCACAGTCCGCCTGCGGCCCGCCCACAGCCTTCGCGCACAGGGTCGCGCCATCGGCCCCTTGCACCCGGATCGACAGGCCAGCACCCCCGGCCCCGCCCGCCGGTGCGATGGAAATCTGCGCGCGCTGTCCGGCCAGGAATAATTGTCGCATGGTGAAACTGCCGCCAGCCACCAGCGACCCGCGCCTGTAGGCCGGACCCAGCGCCCGTCCGCGAAAGGCGAGCGTCGATCGAGTCACGCCGCGCGTCTGCGCCTCCTGCGTCCAGAGCGCGGCGAGATCGTCCTGCCCCTCTGCCGGGGTCGCGCCCAGCGCTTTCAAGACCTGCGCTGTGTCCATCAGTTGCGCGGCATTGCCCCCGGCCAGCGCCGCATCCCCCTCCATCAGCGTGCGCAGCACCGGATCAGCGGGCAGCATGTCGGCTGCGGACGCGGCGGGCGTCGTGGCAAGCAGCAATGCGGGCAGCAACAGCCTAAACATCCTGATCCTCCAACCGGACGACAAACCGCGCACCCGGCGCAGCGTCCTCCACATGCAGCGACAGTTCATGCCGCTGCGCAATCGCTCTGGCAAGCGCCAGTCCCAGCCCATGGCCGCCACCGGACCCGACATCGAGCCGGACATAGCGTTCGAAAATGCGCGCGCGGTCCGCCGCCGGGATGCCGGGGCCGTCATCCTGCACCACGATGCGCGGGCCGGGCGACAGCTCCAGCGCCACCGACCCGCCGCTCGGCACATATTTGAAGGCATTGTCGAGCAGGTTGGACATCAGCCGCATCATCTGCATCGGGTCGGCACGCAGCATCACCCCCGGCGCGATCCGGGCATGAAAGCCGATGCCCAATTCCTCCGCGCTTGCGCCATACAGGTCGGCCAATGTCTCGGCGATATCGCTCAGATCCACCTCCGCCAGCCCGCGCAGATCGCCACGCAGCGCCTGCGTGCCCGCTATGTCGAGCAGCGAATCGAGCAGCCGCACGACCCCGCGAATCTCGCCGCGCGACTGGTCCAGCGTGCGCAACAACGTGGCATCCTGCGTCCCTTCCATCGCCTTCAATATCCGGGTGTCGAGATGCATCAGCGGGGTGCGGATTTCATGCGCGGTCTGGTCCGACACGGCGCGCTGCGCCTCGATCAGCCGTTCGACCTGATCCAGCATGGCATTGGTATTGCCCGCCAGTTCGGCCAGTTCGTCGCTGGCTCCCGCGCCCGGCGCGCGTGCCGCGATCCGCCCGGCGCGCACGGCGGCGAAGGTCGCGTTGACCGCCTCCACCCGCGCGCGCAGGCGACGCGCGGCAAAATGGCCAGCCGACAGGCTGAGCAGCGCGATCAGCGCGCCCGCCACGGCAAAGGCCACCGCCAGCCGGGCGAGCAACGCCTGCCCGCGCAGATCGCTGCGCCCGACCAGCAATTGTGCCGCCGGGCCAAGCCGGGTCGCGCGCGCGAACATCTTTTGCCCGTCGGGCAAGGTGACGAAGCGCGCTTCGGACACGCGCGAGGATAATTTTGGCCAGCGTTCCAGATTGCCCGCAACGCGGCGGCCCTGCGCGTCGGCCAGCAGATACCAGCCCTGCTCGCCATCCTCCCGCTCGACCGCCAGCCGGTCCGCGATGCGCGCGCGCAATTCCGCGTCGCCGCCGCTCACATAAATATCCGCAAGGCCAGCCAGATCGGTATCGACCTCCCGCGCCAGCATCGCCCGGCCATCATCGGCGACGATCTGTTCGACCACCAGGAACAGCGCCAGCGTGGACAACAGGCTGACCAGCAGCGCCGACAAAGTCACCCGGCCGAATACCGAGTGGAACAGGTTGATCCTACCCAACGGCCGATCCGCTGGCAGGGCCTGCCCCCGCCGCGATCAGCCGGTATCCGGTGCCCCACACGGTTTCCAGCACCGGGCCGTCAAACCCTTCCTCCAGCTTGCGCCGCAAGCGGCCAACATTGACGTCGACGACATTGGTTTGCGGATCGAAATTCAGCTTCCACACATGGCGCAGCAGCATTTCGCGCGTCACCACCTCGCCCGCATGGTCCATCAGGTAACGGAACAGCTCAAATTCCTTGGGCGACAGCGCCAGATGCCGACCCTGGCGATAGGCGGTGCGCGCCTTGGCATGACATTCCAGATCGCCAAACAGCAGCACCGGATCATGGTTGCGGCGGCTGGCGCGCCGCCACAGGGCGCGGACGCGGGCGACCAGTTCGTCCGGCTCGAACGGCTTTGCGAGATAGTCGTCGACCCCGCTTTCCAGCCCCTCGACCCGATGTTCGCTGCGCCCCAGCGCCGACAGCATCAACACCGGCGCACCCACGCCCGCGCCGCGCAATCGGGTCACGATGTCGATGCCCGACAGGTTGGGCAGCATCCGGTCCAGGATCAGCACGTCATGGCCACCGCTGCCCGCGCGCGTCAGCCCGGTCACGCCATCCTCGGCCTGTTCCACGGTCATGCCCGCATTGCTCAGGATCGCGGCGATATTGGCGCGCGCGGCGGCGTCATCTTCCACCAGCAACACGGAAATCTGGTCAGTCTGCCCCATCATGCCCCCCGCTACACGAATGGAGAGAAAGGCCGCCAGTGACAATATCTGTTAGGGGCGCGCTCCGCCGTTCAGATTTTCAGGGCGTTGCGGAACATGACGAAGGCGATGACGATCAGATAGACGCCAAAGATCTTCTTGAGCGGTTTGGCGGGCAGTGCATGGGCGACGGCCACGCCCAGCGGCGCGGTCAACACCGACATGGATGCAATCGCCAGCGTCGCAGGCAGGTTGACATAGCCGAGCGATCCCCAGGGCAGGCCGGTTTCTTTCAGGCCGATGAGCGCAAAGCCGATCGCACTGGGAATGGCGATCAGCGTGCCGACGCCCGACGCGGTGGCGATGGCCCGGTGGATCGAACGCCCGCACAGGGTCATCACCATGATCGCGATCGTACCCCCGCCAATGCCCAGCAGGGCGGAAAATGTCCCCAGCCCCCCGGCTATGCCGACCCGCGCGATGCCCGATGGCATATCCTGGCTGATCACCTTGTCACCTACCTTGGGCAACAGGAAGTTGAGCGACATCAGGAACACGCCACCGGCAAAGATCATCGTCAGGATGCGCCCGTCGACATGGCCCGCCAGCAGCACGCCGATACCATCGCCCAGGATGATCCACGGCGCCCAGGTCTTGAGTATCTCAAACTCCACCGCCCCGCGCTTGGCATGGGACAGGAGTGAGCGGATCGAGGTGACGATGATAGTCGCGGCCGACGTGCCGATGGCGACATGGGCAATGGCATCATGCGTGCCGCCCAGCAGCGGCAGCACGACAAACAGCGCCGGCACAACGACGAAGCCGCCGCCAATGCCGAAAATGCCTGCGGCAAAGCCAGCGAACAGCCCGGCGGCCAGCATCGAAATCAGCGGCACCAGCCAGGTCATGACATCGCCCTGCATCACCGCGCCCCCTGTTCCCGTGCCTGACCCATGGCCAAGCTGTTGCGAACGCCCTTGCAGGTCAAGGGGGCGAATGACGGGGAATCGATCATCACGGGAAACCATGCCTCTCTTCGGCGAAACCGGACAAGGGACATGGATCAGCGGTCCCTTGTCTGGCTAGACGAACAGGCGCGGCTAACCCACAACAGGGACAGGCAAAAGTTGGCGGGCGGGCATTGCACCCCTGCTCAGGCCACCGCTTCCGCCGCCTCCACATAGGCCAGCCCCAGCGCCTCTGCGACCGCCTGATAGGTGACTTTGCCGTCCCACACATTCAGCCCGGCCAATAAATGCGGGTCGCTCCGCAACGCATCCTTCCAGCCCAGATCGGCGATCCGCAGCGCATGGGGCAGCGTCACATTGTTGAGCGCATAGGTGCTGGTGCGCGCCACCGCGCCCGGCATATTGGCGACGCAATAATGGACGATGCCGTCGACGATATAGGTGGGATCGGCATGGGTGGTGGCATGGCTGGTCTCGAAACAGCCGCCCTGGTCGATCGCGACATCGACCAGCACCGCGCCTTTCTTCATGGTTTTCAGCATGGCTGCGCTGACCAGCTTGGGTGCCGCCGCGCCGGGGATCAGCACCGCGCCGATCACCAGATCAGCGTCGGCCACACATTCGGCCAGATTGGCGCGGTTGGAAAAGCGCGTCTTGGCCCGCGCCTCGAAATACATGCCCAGCCGCTCCAGCACTTCCGGGCTGCGATCCAGGATCGTTACGTCCGCGCCCAACCCCGCCGCCATCTGCGCCGCGTTGAAGCCCACCACGCCGCCGCCGATCACCGCGACCTTGGCGGGCAGCACGCCCGGCACCCCGCCCAGCAGCACGCCACGCCCGCCATGCGCCTTTTCCAGCGCCGTCGCCCCCGCCTGAATCGCCATGCGACCCGCGACCTGGCTCATCGGTTTGAGCAACGGCAGACCGCCATGATCGTCTGTCACCGTCTCATAGGCGATGCAGATGGCGCGGCTGGCGATCAGGTCGCGTGTCTGGTCGGGATCGGGGGCCAGATGCAGATAGGTGTAGAGGATCTGCCCCGGCCGCAGCATGGCCCGCTCTTCGGCCTGCGGCTCCTTGACCTTGACGATCATCTCGGCGCTGGCGAAAACCGCCGCCGCGGTCGCGACGATCCGCGCGCCCGCTTTCTCGTACAGCGCGTCATGCGCGCCAATCCCCTCGCCCGCGCCCGTCTCGACCAGCACGTCATGGCCATGCGCGGTCAGTTCATGGACGCTTTCAGGCGTCAGGCCGACGCGATATTCGTGATTCTTGATTTCCCTGACGGTGCCGACGATCATCCGCTCTCTCCCGCTATCCTGTTGCGGCTATAGCGCGAATGACGCGACGAATGTTCCGTTTGAGCCTGATGACATCGCAGTGGAAGTCCCAACCTCCGTTCGTTTCGAGCGAAGTCGAGAAACTGCGCGCGACCGTTTCTCGACTCCGCTCGAAACGAACGGATCAAGGTGCAAAACAGTTATGGCGCGGCCCGCACCGGCACCGGTGCATTGCACAGATCGACCCCGCCAGCGGGCAGGTCGTAAAAATCATCCTTCCGGTTGGCGCGCAGGTGCAAATAGGTGGCAAAGCTGGGCGAGGCGACGTCCATCGCCTGAAAACGCGGCCTTTGGGCGTCGGGCAAGTCGCTCGCCAGCCGCGCCGACAGGATCGGCACTTTCTTCTCGTCCGCCGTGTAGAAACCCAGTTCGCCCGACCCGCGCGGCAGGCTGGACAGATGCGCCATCCCCTCGATCACCCGGCCGACCACGGCAATATTGCGATCCAGCTGGCGCGGTGCCTGCCCGTTCACCGCATACAGCTCTGCACCCGTCCCCGCGTCGGGCGAAACATTGCGGCCAACCCCGACAAAGCCATAGCAATGCGGCAACCATGCGCCATCGCCGTCCATCGCCATCGGCCAGCCGTCACTATAGCCGGTCTGGGGCGCATAGGCGTCAGCCGACGGCGAGGGCGTGATCGCCAGCCGCACATTGGCGATCGATCGGACATAATCGGCGGAACTGGTCGGCGACAGGCCGGGCGGCAGTGGTTTCTTTTCCGTCACATCACCCCATTGCACGACATAATTATCCTGCACCCGGTTGATGCTGGTCCCGTCCCACCAATGCGCCCTGGCCAGCGCCCGGATATTGGCGACATGGCGCGGCGCAAAGGCCGGCGCGACCTGGATCACCACCCGCTTGCCCCCCTCGATCGTCATCACCAGCAGATCCTCCGCCGCGATCGCGCGCCAGGCGCTGGCCGGGGCTGCGGCCACGACGGCAGCGGGCGTTGCGGGCGGATCAGCGGCGATGGCGGCAAAAACGGGGACAAAAGCGAGCAGCGCGGGCGCGAAAAAACGGATCATGCGCCGATCAGAGCGCCGCCGCACAGGAAAGTAAAGCATCCCCTTGCCTAGCCGCCTTTGCCGCGATAGGGAGCGCGACTTCCAGTGCAATGCGGAGCGGTGGCCGAGTGGTCGAAGGCGCTCGCCTGGAAAGTGAGTATACGCCAAAAGCGTATCCAGGGTTCGAATCCCTGCCGCTCCGCCACCTAGTTATAAATAATTGAAATTAAACAAATAATTTCTTACTGGGCCGCCATCTCGTTGATCGGAAAGCCTGCAAGGAAAGACGCTTCGTGACCCTTGTGGCGTAATCGTCATTCGCGATCTGGTTTCCGCCCGACCCTATGCAAGCATCGGATCGGTCACCGCGCCTGGTCCGCGCAGCAATATCGGCGCTGCCGTAACTTCGCTTTGCAGAAAGTCCAGCCGCTCGTGTAAAGGCCGATCGTCAGTTTTTTGGGTCACAATGAATTACCGCCATTCCTTCCATGCTGGCAACAGCGCCGATGTCGTAAAACACAGCCTTTTGATGGCCTTGGTGCGGGCCTTGCAGCTCAAGCAGGCCGCGCTGACGCTGATCGATACCCATGCCGGCTGCGGGCTTTACGACCTTGGCGGCGACGAAGCCCAACGCACCGGCGAGGCCATGCAGGGCGTGCGCCGAGCTTTTGCCGACCCGAACCCTTTGCTGGACGACTATCGCGCCGCTGTGCAGGCGGTGAATGTGGGTGGCGAGCCGCATCTTTATCCCGGATCGCCGCAGATATTGGCGCAGCTTTTGCGTCCGCAGGATTTGCTGATCCTCAACGAAAAGCACCCGGAGGACGCTTACGCCCTGCGCGGCGTGATGCGGAACACCCGCGCCGCCGTGCATGAACGCGACGCCTACGAACTTTGGCTCGCCATGCTGCCGCCCCGAACGCCTCGCGGCGTGGTGGTGGTCGACCCGCCTTATGAGCAGCCGGACGAACGCGCGCGCATCACCACCACCCTGGCCGCTGCTCACCGCAAATGGGCGCATGGTGTGACGGTGATCTGGTTTCCGCTGAAAGACCGGGCCACGCACTGGCGGTGGGTGACGCAATTGCGAAAGCTCGGCATACCCAAATTGCTGCGGGTGGAGCATTGGCTATATGATAACGAGCAGCCCGGCATCTATAACGGCGCGGGCCTCTTTATCGTCAATCCGCCTTACGCCTTCACGCAGGCACTGCCGCCACTGTTGGAGGCTTTGCGCGCGGCGTTGGCGCCCGAAGGGCATAAGGGCGAGATTATATCGGGTTGGTTGGACCATTAAGATCACCCCTCATCTGACCCTTCACCGACAGGGAAGGCGCCTGCCCTGCCATTCCGCGCCGCTTCGCAACGCAGATTATCGTGCCGGGCGGTCATCATTTCGGACGCAATGCCGCGCTGCTCGCCAACATCGTCCTCGCCCCGTCAGCGCGGCAGAGGGTGTGACGCGAAAGCCCTACGCCCCGATTGCATCAGCCCGCGCCACCAGCGCGCGCGCTTCCTCGACATGCATCGCCTCGATCATCCGCCCCTCGAACCGCTCCGCCCCGCCGGTCGCCGCCTCGATCAGCCGCCTTGCATCGGCCAGCGCCTGCGCGTCCGGCCCGAACACCCCGTTCGCCACCGCCACCTGCGCCGGATGGATCAAAGTCTTGCCATCGAAGCCCAGCGCATGGCCCGCCACACATTCCGCTGCCAGCCCGTCCAGATCATCCAGCCGGTTATAGACCCCGTCGAACACCGCGATCCCCGCCGCCCGCGCCGCCAGCAGCACCGCCTGCATCGCATGGCTCAGCCCCTCGCGCCCCGCGCCCGCCGGTATGCCAAGGTCGCGGCGCAGGTCGTTCACCCCCATGAACAGCCCCGCGCACCCCTCGCCCGCCGCGATGGACGGTGCGGCCAGCACGCCCTTCGCACTCTCGATCATCGCGATCACCGGCTTTTGCGCCACGCTGAACACGTCGCGTACCTGTTTGGCGCTCTCCACCTTGGGCAGCACGACATAGTCCGCCGCAGCCCCCTTCATCGCGACCATCTCCGCCCCGTGCCAGGGCGTCCCCTCGACATTGATCCGCACGCCGGTCAAGCGCGACCCGAACCCCTCGGCCAGCGCCGCCACGGCCCCGGCACGCGCGTCCGCCTTCGCCTCGTCCACCACCGCATCCTCCAGGTCCAATATCACCATGTCGCACGGCAGCGTCCGCGCCTTGGCGATGGCGCGCGGGTTGGACGCGGGCAGGAACAGCAGCGAACGGGCATGACGCAGCAACATGGGGCAACTCTCCTTGGTTTGACTTTCCCCGTTAACGAATAAGGCGCATAGTCCAAGCCACTTTCGGGGAGACCATGATGCTGACGACCTTCGCCCTCACTCTCACCGCGCTCGTCCTCTTCTACCTCGCCGTCAGTGTGAAGGTCGTGCGGCAGGGTTATCAATATACGATCGAGCGTTTCGGTCGCTTCACCGAAGTCGCCCGACCGGGCCTCAATTTCTACCCCGCCTTCTTCTACGCTGTCGGGCGCAAGATCAACATGATGGAACAGGTGGTCGACATTCCGGGGCAGGAAATCATCACCAAGGATAATGCCATGGTGTCGGTCGACGGCGTCGTCTTCTTTCAGGTGCTGGACGCGGCCAAGGCGGCCTATGAAGTGTCCGAACTCTATGTCGCGATCATGCAGCTGGCCACCACCAACCTGCGCACCGTCATGGGCTCCATGGACCTGGACGAAACCCTGTCCAAGCGCGACGAGATCAACGCCCGGCTGCTCTCGGTGGTCGATCATGCGACCAACGCCTGGGGCATCAAGATCACCCGCGTGGAATTGAAGGACATCCGCCCGCCCGCCGACATCGTCAACGCCATGGGCCGCCAGATGAAGGCCGAACGCGAAAAGCGCGCCAACATATTGGATGCCGAAGGCGCAAGAGCCGCCGAAATCCTGCGCGCCGAGGGTGAGAAGCAGGGCCAGATATTGCAAGCCGAGGGCCGCCGCGAAGCCGCCTTCCGCGACGCCGAAGCCCGCGAACGCGAGGCAGAGGCCGAAGCCAAGGCGACCCAGATGGTCTCCGACGCGATTTCAGCGGGCAACCCGCAGGCGCTCAATTACTTCATCGCGCAAAAATACACCGAAGCCGTCAGCCAGTTCGCCACCAGCCCCAATGCCAAGACCATCCTCTTCCCGGTCGAAGCCACCCAGTTGATCGGCACGCTGGGCGGCATCGGCGCCCTGGCGCGCGAAGCCCTGGGCGGCGACAACACGCCAACGCCCCCGCCTCCAGCGCCAAGACGCGGCCCCTTCGGCCAGAGCCAGGGGTAAGCGCAATGGGCGCGATAAGCCCCTCCCCTTCAGGTTCAAACGAGGCCCGTGACTCGTTTGAAGGGTTGGTTTTGCGCAATCTTAAAAGCCCCTCCCCTTCAGGGGAGGGGTTGGGGTGGGGGCCATCGTCTGGGCAAAGTCCCCGCGCCACCCGCCCACCCCCGTTCGTTTCGAGCCCTTCGACTGCCCGCCTGCGGCAGGCGCTCAGGATAAACTGCGTCGAGAAACAGGGCGCACAGGTTTCTCGACTACGCTCGAAACGAACGGACCTTGTGCCCACACCCCCGTCCCCGTTCGTCCTGAGCCTGTCGAAGGATCGGCTGAGCCTGTCGAAGCCCCGACCCTTCACTTTCTCCCAACCCAGCCCCCGGACCCCCACCCCATGACCCTCACCGCCCTCCTCGAAGACCATTGGGCCTGGCTGGTCCTCGCCGCCTTGCTGGGGATCGCCGAAGTGATGATCCCCGGCGTGTTCCTGATCTGGATCGCCATAGCCGCCGCCATCACCGGCCTGACCGCGCTGGCGCTGCCGATCGGCCTGCCCCTGCAACTGCTGCTGTTCGCTGCTTTAAGCGTCGCCGCCGTCTGGGCCGGTCGCCGCTGGTACAGCGATCACCCGGTCGCCTCCACCGACCCCCTCCTCAACGACCGCACCGCCCGCCTGATCGGCCAGACCGTCACCGTGGTGGAAGCCATCACCGGCGGCGAAGGCCGCGTCAAAGTCGGCGACAGCGTCTGGAGCGCGGCAGGCGCGGACGCGGACGTTGGCGCACGGGTGCGCGTGGTCGCGGCTGAGGGGACGGTGTTGCGGGTGGAGGGATTTTAAGGCGGGACTGCGCCGTTTATGGCCGTTTATAGTTTGTCGTATCGTGCTGAACTCAGATCGTGGCAGTTATTTCAAAAATCCGCTTTGACTGATTTCTATCTCACTCCTAGCTTTCAGGCAGGGAGGCGACATGCCAGACTTTGACTCTATGAATGAGACTGACGTTCGAGAAGCGGTTGTAAGACCATTTCTGGAGAGCCTTGGCTATAAGCACGGAACTCAAGCTACAATTCGGACAGAGATACCGCTCCGTTACGATAAGTCGTTCCTTGGCAGAAAAAAGCCAGCAAAGGATGCCGCACTTGGCAAAGCAGATTATATTTGCGAAGCAATTTCTTACGGACGATGGGTAGTTGAGGTCAAAGCACCAAGTCGGAATATTAGGCAAGATGACATAGATCAAGCCCATACATATGCTGCACATCCTGAAATAGCAGCTCTATATTTTCTTGTTACAAATGGGCGCGACTATCAGCTTTTCATGACTAGTCGTTTGGAACGACCGCTTCTCCGTTGGTCTTACGAAGATATTGAAGACCTTAGAACCCAAATATGCGCCATACTTGAATTCGATGCGATCAAGAAATACGCGGCCCGACTGACCCCGCCGATCGGTCAACCGCTCGGAAAAGGATTACCTCCAAGACTTCAAATTTTGGGGGGAGAGGTGGTCTACGGCCAACATTATTCAGATCACCCGCTTCTTCAAAACGACATGATAACCGATTCTGTAGCGCCGATTACTGAGGGTTTTGTCGAGAGGCAAACCGATGGACGAATTAAGGCATCTCTGCGTGTGTTGAGCCTAACAGGAGCATCGCGAAAACTGAACGAACGACTTGGCTTAGATCGGTTTGAATTCGCAACGTCTTCGGCAGAAATTTCAAATGATCGCGAAGCTCCGACCATTTTTAAGAATGTTCAATCCGGGGGCGTCCCTGAGGGAGAAATCTTGGACGTTCCGGGAATGGCTCCAGTACCAAGTCCATTCGCAATCACCTTTGATGTTTTCTCGGAAGCCATAGGTTTTCTTGAAGAAGGCCAATTCAAAGGCATCGTATCGTTTGACTATCAGTTTCGCTTCCACAAGCCTACTTCCGCCTCAAATCCCATGGTGCAAATGATTTTGGCCAGCGTACCTGAAACGGCAACGCTTGGCGGGTCTGGAGAATTTGCTGTGCGCTTCATTGAAGCCCTAGAATCCTGATAACGTTATCACGATTCCCCTACCCCACCCAAGGATCAACCACCCCCACCCCCGTCCCCTCAAAATCCCGAACATTGCGCGTCACCACGGTCAGCCCATGGACCAGCGCCGTTGCTGCGATCCAGCCGTCGCGTTCGCTCACCGGGTCGGGGACGTGCAGTCCGGCGCAGGCCACCGCCACCGCACCATCCATCGCCAGCACCCGCCCCGCAAAACCCGGCTTGACGATCTGATCGAGCCAGCGGCGCAGGCTTGTACCCTGCGCGGCATCGCGGCGCTCGATACGCACCACGCCCAGCTCCAGCTCGAACAGGGTCATTGCCGAAACGAAGGTCGTGCTGGGGTCGGTCGCCTTGAGCCACGCCACGACCTGCGGCGCGGCGCGGCCCGACCGCATCTTGCGGCTTTCCGAAATCACATTGGTGTCGATCAGGAACATCAATCCAGCTCGGCGGGCCGCGATGCGATCTGCGCCTTGGGCGGGTCGAAATCGAAATCCTGATCGTCATCGGGCATCAGCAGGTCGAACAGCGACGCGCCATGCCCCGCCAGCCGCTCATAATCGCGGATCGCCAGCACGACGAGCGAGGGCCTGTTGCGGTCGGTAATGAACACCGGGCCGGACTGGGCGGCCCGCTTGATGCTGCCGGGGTCGCGGTTGAATTCCCGGCTGGTGAAGGTTGCGGTCATCGGCATATCCTGTATGTCGTTACATACAGACATAATATGTCGTTGTCCCGCTGTCAACGTGCCGCCCTCCCCCCTGTCCTACAACCCGCCTCCCATGCCATGCTCCCCGTCATGCCCGATTCTCCCGATCTTCTCCACTTCACCCCGGTCCCGCTCCAGCGCCGCGCGCGTGGCTGGACGCCTGATGCGCAGGCGGCGTTCATCGCAGCGCTGGCCCAATGCGGCATCGTCGCGCACGCGGCGCGCAGCGTCGGCTGTTCGCCGCGCTCGGCCTATCATCTGCGCGCGCGGCCTGGCGCGGACAGTTTCGCCGCGGCGTGGGACTGGGCGATCGAAATGGGGCTGGATGCCGCGCGGGATCGCGCCATGGCGCTGATCCATGACGCCGCGCCGCGCCCCCTCTTCCGCGGCAGGCGGGAGGTTGGCTATCGCACGGGGCCGGACCATCGCATCATGTTCGCGGCGCTGCGGTCGCTGGCGGGCGATGTCGAAGGGCTGCGCGCCCATATGCCCCATCGTGTGCGAATCGACCAACGCGCGCAGACGGAATAGGCGCGCCGCCGCTTGTTATGATCTGTCGCCAATAGGAAATATCATGTCGCATTTACCGGGAAATATGCGAAGTTAAGCGGCAAATATCCTATTTCGGAGCGTTTGCATGACCGCCACTCGCCGCGATTTTCTCGTCGCCGGTTCCTCCGCCTTCGCGCTGGCCGCCCTCCCCGCCCGCGCCGCCGAAACACCAGACGCCCGCGCCGAAGCAACCCTTGCCGCCATGGCAGAAGCGATGCTGGCCGACGCCCCCGAAAGCGCCAGCGGGCTTGGCATCGACACCGGCCCCCGCGCCGCGCTCAAACATCGGCTCGGCCATAAAAGCCCGGCGGGTCAGGCGCAGATCGCCGCCCATGTGACCGACCGCCTGAGCAAACTCCGCGCCATCGATCTCGCCCCGCTCAGCCCCGTCACCCGCACCAATGTGGAGGTGACCCGCGCCGCGCACGAACTGGCCGCCGAGGGTTTCGCCTTCCCCTTCGGCGACATGGCGATGATGAACAGCAACTGGTCCTACCGCAACGCGCCCTATGCGGTGGCCCAGAACACCGGCAGCTTTGTCGAAACCCCCGATTTCCTCGACAGCAACCACGCCATCGCCACTCCCGCCGATGCCGATGCCTATCTCGATCGCCTCACCGCCTATGCCGCCAATCTGGCGGGCGAGACGGAGCGGCTGCGCCATGATGCGGGCATCGGCGTCTCCGCCCCCGCCTTCCTGCTCGACAAGAGCATCGCCCAGATGGAGGCGGTGCGCGCCCTGCCGCTCGACCAGTGGGTGCCGGTCGCCTCCATCGCCCGCCGCACCGCGTCGATGCCCGGCGACTATGGCGCCAAAGCTCTCCAGATCGTCCGCACCAAAGTCGCTCCGGCGCTGGCGGGCCAGGTCGCGGAACTCAAACGCCAGCGCACCACCGCCACCATGGACGCGGGCGTGTGAAAATGCCGCAGGGCGAGGCCTATTATGCCTGGGCGCTGAAAGCCGGGACCACCACGACCATGACCCCGGACGACGTGCATAGGCTGGGGCTGGAGCAACTCGCCGCACTGCAATCGGACATGGACGGGCTGCTCAGGGGGCTGGGCATGACCCAGGGGACGGTGGGCGAACGGATGACCGCGATGGGCAAGGACCCGCGCTATCTCTTCCCCAATGACGATAAGGGCCGCGCGCAAATCCTGGCCTATATCGACGGCCGCCTGACCGACATCCGCACCCGGCTCCCCCGCGCCTTCGCCACGCTGGTCCCCGCCAGGCTGATCGTCAAGCGCGTGCCGGTGGAGATAGAGGCCGGCGCGCCCGGCGCCTATGCCGGGGCCGGGGCCATCGACGGATCAACGCCCGGCAACTATTATATCAACCTGCGCGATACCAGCATCTGGCCGCGCTACGGCCTGCCGACGCTCACCTATCATGAAGGCATCCCCGGCCATATCTGGCAGGGCGAATATACCTACAAATTGCCGCTGATCCGTTCCCTGCTTGCCTTCAACGCCTATAGCGAGGGCTGGGCGCTCTATGCCGAGCAATTGGGCGACGAGCTGGGCGCCTATGATGGCGATGTCGCCGGGCGGCTGGGCTATCTCCAGTCCATCGCCTATCGCTGCTGCCGTCTGGTGGTGGACACCGGCCTCCACGCCAAACGCTGGACCCGCGAACAGGCGATCCACTGGTTCGCCACCACCAACGGATCGACGGTCGAGGATGTGCAGGGTGAAGTCGACCGCTATTGCGCCTGGCCAGGGCAGGCCTGCGGCTACAAGGTCGGCCATGGCGAAATCAACCGCCTGCGCACCATGGCGAAAACCGCGCTGGGCGACCGCTTCGACTTTCGCCTGTTCAACGACGCCGTGGTCAAGGGCGGCGGCGTGCCGATGACCGTGCTGGCCGGGCATGTGGAGGCATGGGTGGCGGAGCGGAAGGGCGCTTAAACCTTCTCCCTCAAGGGAGAAGGATATGAAGCCTTACTGGCGCAGCCAGTTAGGCGAAGTTGGATGAGGGTGTGCGACGCCAAGATCGCACGTCTCCGACAAGTCGGACACCCTCACCAGCTGCGACTAGGCAGCAAGCTGCCAAGTCTGCGCAACCTCTCCCTCAAGGGAGAGGTTGAATGGGTCTTACCCCACAAACGCCCGCTCGATCACGAACTGCCCCGGCGCCGCGTTGGAGCCTTCGGTAAAGCCGTTGGCTTCGAACCAGGCCGCGAACTGCTTGATCATTTCCATGCTGCCGCACATCATGATCCGGTCGGTTTCTGGGTCGAACTTCGGCGCGCCCGGAATCCCCTCGAACAACACGCCGCTCTCGACGAGCTTGTCGATCCGCGCGCTGTGGCCGTCAAACGGCTCGCGGGTCACGGTCGGCACATAGTGGAACTGCGCAGGCGCCTGTTCGGACACAAGCGGGTCCTCCGCCCATTTGGATGCCAGCTCGTCACGGAAGGCCAGATCGCTCACCCGGCGCACCGAGTGGACCGCGACGACCTGCTCGTAAAATTCATAGACGTCCGGGTCACGCGAGAGGCTGAGGAACGGGGCCAGGCCCGTACCGGTCGACAGCATGAACAGCCGCTTGCCCGGCAGCAGCGCGTCGGTCACCAGCGTGCCGGTCGGCTTGCGGCCCAGATAAATCTGGTCGCCCGGCTCGATCAGCTGGAGCTTGGACGTCAGCGGGCCATCCTCGACCTTGATCGACAGAAATTCCAGCTCCTCGTCCCACGAAGGACTGGCGACCGAATAGGCGCGCAGCAGCGGCTTGCCATTTTCGCCCTTCAGGCCGATCATCACAAACTCGCCGGAACGGAAGCGGAAGCTGGCCGGGCGGCTGATGCGGAAGCTGAACAGATGCTCGTTCCAGTGCCGCACCGACAGCACCGTCTCCACGCTCAGCGCGCCGGTGGGTTCCAAGTGCGGCTTTTCGATCGTCACGTCGGTCAAGACCTTCTTCCTTGCCATCTATGCCTGCCTGCCGGGCGGGCAACGCCAGTTGCGTATCGTTCGCAACAACTGATATTAGCCGCGAATGGAGCCAACGCCGCATGAAGGCAAGGCGAAAAAAACTTGGGGGGCCGATAGCTGGCCCCCGTCGTCATCAGCATTTCAACCGAACAAACCCTTGGCCAGGCCGCCCAGTTCATTGAGCGGATTGCCGTCGCCATCGCGGTCGAACATGCCGCCCAGCTTGCCCAATATCGCTTCGGGACCGCCGAACTGGCCCAGCAATTCCTGCAACTTGTCCGCCGACACGCCATGTTCCGCCGCCGTTTCAGCGAGCGCGGCCACGCTGGTTTCCCCCGATCCGATCTTGCCGCTGATTTCGGTCATCAAGCCCTGCATCTGTTCCGGCGTCACGCCGATCTGCGCCGCGATCGCTTCCAGACCGCCTACCTTGCCAATGAGATCGTCGAACATGCCCATCATCGTCACTCCTGCTTCACCACGACGCGCAGCATAGCATCGTTACGCAGGCGCAAAACAAAAAAGGGCCGGAAGGATCGCTCCCCCGGCCCCGATTTTCATGATTGCGCCGGATCAGGCGGCGACGGTCAGCGCCGCGCTGCGGACGCCTTCGTCCACATGATCCTCAAACTGCGCGAAATTGTCGACGAACTGCTTGACCAGCACGGCGGCGGTTTCGTCATAGGCGTTGGCGTCCGCCCACATCGCGCGCGGATCCAGGATGGTCGATTCGACACCAGCGACCGCCACCGGCACGTCGAACCCGAAATTGGGATCGGTGCGGAATTCGGCCTGGTTCAGGCTGCCGTCGAGCGCGGCGTTGAGCAGCGCGCGGGTGACCTTGATCGGCATCCGCTTGATCCCCGGCATCGTCGCCTTGCCACCGGCCCAGCCGGTGTTGACCAGCCAGCAGGTGACCCCGCCCTTGTTGATCCGCTCTTTCAGCAGATTGCCATAGACGCTGGGGTGACGCGGCATGAACGGCGCACCGAAGCAGGTGGAGAAGGTAGCGGTCGGCTCGGTCACGCCGATTTCGGTGCCCGCAACCCGCGCGGTATAGCCCGACAGGAAGTGATACATCGCCTGTTCGGGGGTCAGCCGCGCGATCGGCGGCAGCACGCCATAGGCGTCGGCAGTCAGGAAGATGATATTCTTGGGGACCGGACCCAGATTCTTTTCCGACGCATTCGGAATGAAATCGATCGGGTAGGAACCGCGGCTGTTTTCGGCCAGACTATTGTCGTCCAGGTCGATTTCGCGCGTTTCCTCGTCGATCACGACATTTTCCAGCACCGTGCCAAAGCGCTTGGTGGTGGCGAAAATCTCCGGCTCGGCCTCGGCCGACAGGTTGATCATCTTGGCGTAGCAGCCGCCCTCGAAATTGAACACGGCGGTGTCCGACCAGCCATGCTCGTCATCGCCGATCAGCGTGCGGCTGGCGTCCGCCGACAGGGTGGTCTTGCCCGTGCCGGACAGGCCGAAGAACACAGCGGTGTCACCGTTCGGGCCGATATTGGCCGAACAATGCATCGGCATCACGCCCTTCACCGGCAGCAGATAGTTGAGGATGCCGAACACCGACTTCTTCATTTCACCGGCATAGGCGGTGCCACCGATCAGGATCAGCTTTTCGGTGAAGTTGACCGCCACCACTGTCTCGCTGCGGCAGCCATGGCGCGCCGGGTCAGCCTTGAAGCTGGGCAGGTCGATGATCGTATATTCAGGCGCAAAGCTCGCCAATTCTTCCGCGCTCGGACGGACCAGCAGCGTGCGGATGAACAGATTGTGCCAGGCGCGTTCGTTGATGACGCGCACATTGACGCGATGTTCAGGCTGCGAACCGCCGAACAGGTCGGCGATATAAAGCGTGTCTTTCTCGCCCAGCGCCTTGAAAAAATCTTCCTTCAGCGCAGCGAACTGCTCCGGCGTCATGCCGCGATTGGTATCGCCCCACCACACCGTCGATTCGGTTTCGGCGTCGCGAACGATGAACTTGTCCTTGGCGCTGCGGCCGGTATGCTTGCCGGTCTTGACGACCAGCGGGCCGTCCTTCGACAATATGCCTTCGCCGTTGCGGATCGCCGCCTCGACCAAAGGTGCGGTGCCGAGATTCCAGAACTGGACGGCATTAGTCGTAATGCCCTGGTTGACCAGGGTGATTGAGGATTTGGCCTGCACGCCTTTGCTCCTGATGTAATAATTCCGTGTCACAAACATCTGCATATTCGCGACCGGTCCGCCCCTCAGCGCCGCTGTCTTGTGCGCGGCGTCATTCCTGCAGACTTTGGGGGGCATAAGGCTTTGCGGATGGTGCGTCAAATCCCTGTGGTCCGGCGTTTGTCCCGAATAGCGACTCTTATACCGCAGGATCGGCTGCACCTGCCTTCCTTGCAGCGCGCGCTGGCATGGTCTAACGCTCTGTCGCCCCCGTCCTCACATATTCCTGGCCACACATATTTCTGGGATGCCGCATGACAGCAACCATCGCCCTGGTGGATGACGACAAGAATATCCTGACGTCCGTGTCGATCGCGCTCCAGACCGAAGGCTTCATGACGCGGGTCTATTCCGATCCCGAAGGCGCGCTGAAAGCGCTGCTCGACAATCCTGCCGATCTGGCCGTGTTCGACATCAAAATGCCGCGCATGGACGGCCTCGAACTGCTGCGCCGCCTGCGTGAAAAAAGCCCGATGCCGGTCATCTTCCTGACGTCCAAGGCGGACGAACTGGACGAGGCGCTGGGCCTGGCGATGGGCGCGGACGACTATATCTCCAAACCCTTTTCCCAGCGGCTGCTGATCGCCCGCATCCGCGCGATCCTGCGCCGCGCCGAAGTCAGCCGCACGCCCGAAACCCCCGACCAGCCGGTCGCCGACCCGATCATCCGCGGACGGCTGGAAATGGACCCGGCGCGTCACCGGGTGAAATGGAACGGGCAGGACGTGACCCTGACCGTCACCGAATTTCTCATCCTCGAAACGCTGGCCGCCCGCCCCGGCGTGGTCAAGAACCGCAACCAGTTGATGGACGCCGCCTATCAGGATGACGTCTATGTCGACGACCGCACCATCGACAGCCATATCAAGCGGCTGCGGCGCAAATTCCGCGAGGTAGATTCCGATTTCAACGCAATCGACACACTCTATGGCGCCGGATATCGCTTCTCCGAAGAGTGACGGCATGGGTGCTGACGGCCTGCGCTGGTCCGGGCGGATCAGCCTCACGCCGCGCATCCTGGCCGTCAACGTCTTTGCGCTCGCCTTGCTGGCGGGGGGATTCTTCTATCTCGACAGCTATCGCACGCGCATCGTCGACGCCCGGCTGGAACAGTCGGCGCGGGAACTGCAATTGCTGGCGATCGGGCTGGAAAGCGCCCCGCCCGAACGGCAGGGTCAGCTGATCGCCGCCTATGCGCGCAAGACCGGCGACCGGGTGCGCCGCTACGCCCCCGACGGCCATCGCCTGTCCGACAGTTTCGCCATGAACGCGCCGCGCTATCGCCTGCGCCAGCCGTCGGAAGAAGGCTGGCAGCGCCATGTCGCCCGCTTCCTGGACAAGGCGATGGACCGGGTCGTATCGGCTGACCGTCCCCCCGACTTTACCGAACCGACCGTCGATCGCGCCGATGCCTGGCCCGAAGTGCAACTGGCGCGCAAGACCGGGCGACCGCAGGCGGTCAATCGCTACGCCCCCGACCGGACCTTCGTGATTTCCGCCGCCATGGTGATGCGCGACGGCACCAGCCTGCTGGCGACCGAAAATGCCCGCGACATCACCCGCACCGTCCGGGCGGAGCGGCTGCGGCTGGGCATGGTGCTGGCCGTGGCGGCGCTGGCATCGGTGCTGCTTTCGCTGTTCCTGGCCCGCACCATCGTGCTGCCGCTCCAGCGCCTCGCCCGCGCCGCCGTGCGGGTGCGGCTGGGCCGGGCGCGACAGGTCACCGTGCCGCGCCTGCCCGAACGGCGGGACGAAATCGGGATGCTGGCGCGCGCTTTGTCGGACATGAGCCAGGCATTGCGCCAACGGATCGACGCGACCGACGCTTTTGCCGCCGATGTCAGCCATGAGCTTAAAAACCCCATCGCCTCGCTCCGCTCCGCCCTCGATGCGCTCGATCGGGTCGACCGGCCCGACCTGCGCGCGCAGTTGATGGCGATCGCGCAGGATGATGTCCGCCGCCTCGACCGGCTGGTGACCGACATAGCCGAAGCCTCCCGCGTCGATGCGGAACTCTCCCGCACCCGGTTTGAGCCGATCGATCTGGGCCAGCTCATAGAAAAGATCGTCGGCGCCCATGAAGCGCGCGGCGTGCCGCGCGGCGTCCGCCTCGCCTTCGCCCGCCCGCGCAAGGATGTCGCGGTGGTGCTGGGCGAAGAACAGCGGCTGGTCCGCGTGCTGGAAAATCTGATCGACAATGCCATTTCCTTCTCGCCTGACGGCGGACTGGTTCAGGTCGTCGCAACCGTCGCGGACGATCAGGTGCTGGTCAGCGTTGAGGATGAGGGGCCAGGCGTCCCGGAATCGGAGCGCGAGCATGTGTTCCGCCGCTTCCACAGCGTCCGCCCCGAAGGCGAAAGTTTCGGCAAACATTCCGGCCTTGGCCTGGCCATTGCCCGCTCGATCATCGACGGCCATCAGGGCCGCATCAGCATCGCCGACCGGCAGGACGCCCAGAGCGGTGCCTGCTTCATCCTGCACCTGCCCATGGCGGTGGCGCGCGATCCCGGCATGGTGTCCGAATGATCGCCATCGCCCGGCCATGGCGGTTGGCGACGGCCCGATAGCGGGCTAGGGTAGCGGGCCATCATGTCGACCGTGCCCCTCCCCCGTCGGCGCTTCCACCGCCTTGCCCTTGCCGCGCTGCCCGGCCTGCTTGCGCTGCTTGGCGGCTGTTCCAGCGAGAATAACGACCCGGTGGTCGTCAGCGTCGTGGGCGACCGCGATGATTTCGCCAAACCCTTGCAACATCTGCCCGATCCCGGCGCCAAGCTGATCCTAGAAGCGACCGCGCAGGGGCTGGTCGCGTTCGACGCCAGGGGCGACATATTGCCCGCGCTCGCCCAGCGCTGGATCGTGGAAGATGACGGACGGAGCTATATCTTCCGCCTGCGCCGCGCCTTCTGGGCCAATGGCGCGCGCGTCACCGCGCCCGACGTTGCGCGGATGCTGATGGCGCGGATCGAATCGCTGCGCCGCTTCGACCCGGACGGACCGCTCGACGCGGTGCAGGCGGTGATCCCGATGACCGGCGAAGTGATCGAAATCCGCCTCGCCGCCGCCCGTCCCCATATCCTCCAAATGCTCGCCCAGCCGCAAATGGCCATCGTCTCGCGCGACGGCGGCACCGGACCCTATCGCCGCAAGATTTGGGGCAAAGCGGTGATCCTGACCCCTGTCGACCAGCTGAGCGGCGGGGACGCCCCGGAAGAAACGCCAGTCCCCGCCTGGCAGACGCGCGTGGTGCGTTCCGAACGGGCGGCCCTCGCGATCATACGCTTCCGCGAACGCCAGGCCGCGCTGGTGCTGGGCGGACGCCTCGCCGACCTGCCGTTGCTGGTGCCTGCGGGAATAGATCGCGATGCGGTGCGGGCCGATCCGGTGCAGGGCCTGCTTGGGCTGGCAGTGACCGGTCGGGGTCGCCTGCTGGACGACGACGGGGTACGCGCCGCGATCAACATGGCGATCGACCGCAGCCAGATTCCCGCGCTGCTGCCCATCGGCGGCTGGGCAACCAGCAACCGCATCGTCCCCGACCAGCTTGACCTTGGCCGACCACCGACCGAGCCAGACTGGGCCGCGCTGTCGCTGGACGATCGGCGGGCGCAGGCCCGCGCGACCATCGACCGCTGGCGCGCCGATCGCGGCGTGCCGCCGCCGCTGCGTATCGCCCTGCCACAGGGTCCAGGCGCAACCCTGCTGTTCGGGCTGCTGCGCCGCGATCTTGGCGCAATCGGCTTGGCCGTCCGCCGCGTCCCCCTCACCAGCGACGCGGACCTGCGGCTGATCGACGAAGTCGCCGCCTATGACAGCGCGCTCTGGTATCTGGGCCGTATCGGCTGCGCCCGCAAAATCCATTGCAGCAATGAGGCTGATGCCCAGATGCAGGCCGCAAGCCTCGCCAGTTCACCGACGGACCGCGCCGCTCGCATCGCACAGGCCGAAGCGCTGATGGTCGCGCATAATGGCTATATCCCGCTCGGCGCGCCGATCCGCTGGTCGCTCGTGTCCAAGCGGCTCAACGGCTTCCTGCCCTCGCCCCGCGCGCGCCACCCATTGAACCATCTGTTCCGCCGCACCAATTAGGGTGCAGACAGGAGACGCTTTGCCCATGCCGATTTCGCCCGATCCCGCAAAGGCTGGCGCCCGCGCCATGCCGGGCTTTGGCCGCGACCCTGCTTCGGTCCGCCGTCGCATCGAAACGATGGAGGAGGTGCTGGAGCGGCTGTTCGTCGTTCCGGGTATCAACCGCCCGGTCGGCATCGACAGCATCGTCGGGCTGGTGCCGGTGATCGGCGACCTGGCCACCGCGTCGATGGGCATCTGGATGATCTGGGAAGCGCGCAATCTGGGCATGTCGAAATGGCAACTGACCCGCATGTCGGCCAATGTCGGGGTCGACACGCTGCTGGGTGCCATCCCCCTCGTCGGCGACCTGTTCGACTTCGCCTTCCGATCGAACAGCCGCAACCTGCGCATCATCCGCAAACATCTCGACAAGCATCATCCCTCGACCGTGACGATCGAGCGCTAGGGATTGGCCGCCGCGCCATTTCCCAGCGTCTGGACATTGGGATCAAGGTCCAGGATCAGCCCAGGCTTGCGCGCCGGCACCGGCGCTTCGCGTGGCATGGTCTGCGTCGCGGGTCTGCGCGGATTGGGGATGTTTGGACCCGGCTGTATCCGAACATAGCTTGCAACCGGCGCGCCGCCCTGATGCGCCGGGCAGCGGGTAAATTCCATCGCCCGGTCCATGCACAGCCACACTTCGCTCAGCCAATTGCCGCGCGTCGTCGTGATGCGCAGCATGTCCGGCCTCAGCCCCCGGTTGGCGCGTGCGAAGGCTTGCGCAAACTGCCCCACAGTCAAATTCTTCGTCCGCGCCAGCGCCCCCATGTCGGGATAGCGGATCGACTGGTATAAAGCCCGCGACAGGTTGAAATACAGCTCCGGCTTGCTCGTCATGCAGGTGCCATGCTTGGCCCATTCATGCTGGATCAGCTGGACCGAGGGTGTCGCGCACAGATTTTGCCGGATCACTTGCCGTGGCACCAGATCGGCCGCGCGGCAATATTGCGGCCAGTCCTTGCCAAAGCCATCGGGCCACAGCCCGTGCAGGGTGAAACCGAACCGGCCATTACGACCCCCGCACTGGATCGCGCTGCGCCCGCCCTTTGCTGTCGAACAATATTGCGGCGACCAGCTGAGTGCCAACGTATAGCTGCCGATCGGCAGGATGCGTTTGGGTTCGTTCGCGCTTGGCCCTCCCAAATCGGGCCGGGCGACCTGGGCAGGCGGGCTGCACTGGGCCGATTGCGCCAGCGCCGTCCCCGGCACTGCGATCAGCGCCAGCACGACCAGCCGTTCAAGCATAAGCGAAATCCAGCCCGATGTCGGCGGCCGGGGCCGACTGGGTCAGCCGCCCGACGCTGATATAGGTGACGCCGGTGTCCGCCTTCGCCCGGATCGTCTCCAGCGTCACCCCGCCCGACGCCTCGGTCGGCACCCGCCCGGCGACCAGTGCCGTCGCCTCGCGCAGCATCGCGGCATCCATATTGTCGAGCAGCAAATGCGTCGCCCCGGCGGCCAGCGCCGGTTCGATCTGGTCGATCCTGTCAACCTCGACGATGATCTGCGCAACCCCCGCAGCAACCGCGCGGCGCACCGCTTCGCCGACCGACCCGGCCACCGCGACATGATTATCCTTGATCATCGCTGCGTCCCACAGCCCCATACGATGGTTGGTCGCCCCGCCCATCCGCGTCGCATATTTCTCCAGCACGCGCAGGCCGGGAATGGTCTTGCGCGTGTCCAGCAGCGTCGCGCCGGTCCCGGCAATCGCATCGACATAGGCGCGCGCCATCGTCGCGATGCCGCTCAGATGCTGCACCGTATTGAGCGCCGACCGCTCCGCCGTCAGCATCGCCCGCGCCCGCCCCCGGATACGCAAAATGTCGGTCCCTGCCGCAACCTGATCGCCATCCTGACGCAATTGCTCGATCACGACATCAGGATCGAGCGCCCGGAAAAACGCCACCGCCACCGGCAACCCCGCCAGCGTCACCGCATCGCGCACATCCATCACCCCGTCGAATATGGCATCGGCTGGAATGACGGCCTCGCTGGTGACATCGCGCCCGTCCGGGCCGAGATCTTCGGCGAGGGTGGAGGCAACGAAAGCGGCAAGGTCGAAATGGGGGAGGGAGAAGGTCATCACCGCGCGCCCAAATCGCCCAACCCTACCGTGGCACTCGCCATTTCCAGCATCCGGTCCAGGCTCTTCTTCGCGCCCAGACGCAGCGTCTCGTCCATCTCGATCCTCGGCTGCAAATCGCGCAGCGCCAGATAGAGTTTCTCCATCGTGTTGAGCGCCATATAGGGACAGATATTGCAGTTGCAGTTGCCGTCCGCGCCCGGCGCGCCGATGAAGGTCTTTTCCGGCACCGCCTTTTCCATCTGGTGGATGATATGCGGTTCGGTCGCGACGATCAGCGTGTCGCCGGGCATCGTCTTGGCGAAGTCCAAAATGCCGCTGGTCGATCCGACATAATCGGCATGATCGACGATATAGGGCGGACATTCGGGATGCGCGGCGATTGGCGCGTCGGGGTGCTGGACTTTGAGCTTGAGCAGCTCGGTCTCGCTGAACGCCTCATGCACGATGCACACGCCCGGCCACAACAGCATGTCGCGGCCCAGCTTGCGCTTGAGATAGCCGCCCAGATGCTTGTCAGGGCCGAAGATGATCTTCTGCTCCCTGGGGATTTGCGACAGGATTTTTTCCGCGGAGGAGGATGTCACGATGATGTCGGACAACGCCTTCACCTCAGCCGAACAGTTAATGTAGCTGAGCGCAATATGGTCGGGATGTGCCTCGCGAAACGCCTTGAACTGGGCCGGGGGGCAGGAGTCTTCCAATGAACAGCCGGCATCCATATCCGGCAGCACGACGATCTTGTCGGGCGACAAAATCTTCGCCGTCTCCGCCATGAAGCGCACCCCGCAAAAGGCGATCACGTCCGCATCCGTCTCCGCCGCCTTGCGCGACAGTTCCAGCGAATCGCCGACGAAATCGGACAGGTCCTGAATTTCAGGGCTTTGATAATAATGACCCAGGATCACGGCGTTGCGCTCCTTGCGCAGCCGCTCAATCTCTGCGCGCAGGTCGGTGCCCTGCGGAATGCCGGTAAAAGCGTTCATATGCCTAAAACTCCTCGGTCCCTGATGAGCGCCCTAACGCTGCCGTTGCCGGTTGGCCAGCACCTGATTGATCGGCGTGGTCACGTCCCATTGCTCGTCCTTCCTGCCCTTGCGTTCCGGCGGAAAGGTCACGATCACCCGCGCATCGCCATAGCCCGCGGCGGTGAGCGGTGCCGTCATCAGCCTGCCGATCGCCGCGCGACCATAATCGCGCGCCTGCGCCATGCGTTCGGGCGAACGCGCGGTCGCCAGCGCGCGGCTCTGGGCATGGGCGGACACGCGGCGGCTCAGCGCCTCGCTGGCCTGCCGGGTCACGAACAGGCCGTTGGTCTGCACCAAAGTGCGGCGGCTTTCATCGACATTGGGCTTGCCCGGCATCACGTCCGGCGCATTGACGATCAGCGTGCGGGTCTGCCCGTTCCATTCCAGATCGCCCGCGTCCAGCTTGCTCACATCGACGAAATAATCGACCGAGAAGGGCATTTTGACGACCTGATCGGATTTCAGCAGACCAAAGCCGCGCACATCCTGCGCGCTGCTCTGGATCGTGCCGTTAAGTTCGGAGACTTTCAGGCTGCTGACCCCGGATAGCTTGGCCGCGATCACCTTGGTGACGGCAGAACCGTCCTCCTCGACCGCGACGACATAATCGCGGTCATAGCGCTGCCAGCCCAGCCACATCGCGCCGGCCACGAACAGCAGCAGCAGCCCGACCGCAACCGGCCCGGCATAGCGTTTCAGCGCATCTGCCACAGGCCGTCCGCCGCGCGCACGATCCCGCGCTGGTTGAGATCAATCAGATGCGCCAGCACCGATCGCCCAGCGGCGGGGTGCAGGCGCGGATCGACGCCCTTGTACATTTCTGCCACCATGTCGGGGATGACGCTGTCGCCATTGCGCTCCAGAAAGCGCAATATCTGGCCCTCGCGCTGCTTGCGATGCCCCATCATGCCGCGCACCAGTCGCTGCGGATTGTCGATCGGTTCGCCATGGGCGGGATAATAAACCATATCCTCGCGCTCCAGCAGCCGCTGCATCGACCGCATATAATCGGCCATGTCGCCATCGGGCGGCGAAATCACGCTGGTGGACCAGCCCATGACATGATCGCCGGTAAACAGCGCCTGTTCCTCGACCAGCGCAAAGCAGAGGTGATTGGACGTATGCCCCGGCGTCGCCACCGCCTCCAATGTCCAGCCGTCACCCGTCAGTCGCTCACCATCGGCTAGCACCCGGTCCGGGCGATAGGCCGCGTCGAACGCCGCATCGGCGCGCGGCCCGTCATCATCCAGCGTCAGCGGCGCGCAGCCGATCACCGGCGCGCCGGTCATGGCGCTCAGGGGCCGCGCGGCGGGGCTATGGTCGCGATGGGTATGGGTGCAGACGATCGCCACGACAGGCCGCCCGGCAATCGCCGCCATCAGCGCCGCCAGATGGTCCGCCTCGTCCGGGCCGGGATCGATCACCGCCACGTCGCCCGCGCCGACCACATAGGTCTGGGTGCCGGTAAAGGTGAAGGGTGACGGATTGGGCGCCAGCACCCGCGCCACCAGCTGCGACAGCGGCATCGCCACGCCGGTCGGCAGGTCGGCCAGATCAAAAGGGGGTGCCATGCTTCCCATGTGCCTATTTCCCGCCGGATTTCAAGGCCGCGCCTGTCCTATTGGCCCCGCTGCTGCTAAGTTGTCGCCACGGCTCTTTCCCATCGTCGGCCCCGGCCCGCTGCTCGCCCGGCAGTTCCCAACCTCTCAGCACAGTAATAAAACGTCTCTATATTGTTCTTTTATGTCTCATTTGCCGGGAAATGTGCGAAGTTAAGCCCGCCATTTCCTATTTTTCCGCGCCTGCCCTAGACTGGCCATATGCCCTCCCCAGACCTTATCGAACGCTGGCGTCATCATCTCAGCCTCGACCGGCGGCGATCGACCCATACGGTGCGCGCCTATGTCGCGACCGCCGAGCGGCTGGTCGCCTTTCTGGAGGCGCATCATGGCGCGCAAGTCACCGTCCCGCTGCTGGCGCAGATCAGCCAGGCGGACCTTCGCGCCTTCCTCACCGCGCGGCGGATGGACGGCATCGGCAATTTGTCGGCAGCACGCGAACTGTCGGCCGTGCGCGGTTTCCTGCGCTTCATCGGGGGCGAGGAAGCCCGCGTCCCGCTGCTCAAAGGCCCCCGCACCAAGCGCGGCCTGCCCCGCCCCATCTCCCCCGACGAAGCCGTCGCACTGGCGCAGGACATTGCCGAGGGCGCACGCGAACCGTGGATCGGCGCGCGCGACTGGGCGGTGTTGCTGCTGCTCTATGGCGCGGGGCTGCGCATCGGCGAAGCGATGGGCCTGACTGGCGCGGTGCTGCCCTTAAGCGAAACCCTGCGTGTGACGGGCAAGCGCAACAAGATGCGTGTCGTCCCGCTGCTGCCGCAGGTCCGCGCCGCGATCGACGCCTATGTGGCGCTCTGCCCCTACCCGATGACCCGCGAGGAAATGCTGTTCCGGGGCGCGCGCGGCGGCCCGCTCTCGCCTGCGCTTATCCGTCGCGCGGTGCAGGGCGCGCGCGGACGGCTCGGCCTGTCGGACCGCACCACGCCCCATGCGCTGCGCCACAGCTTCGCCACCCATTTACTGGGACGCGGCGCGGATTTGCGCAGTTTGCAGGAGCTTTTGGGCCATGCCAGCCTGTCGTCCACGCAGGTCTATACCCAGGTCGATGCCGCGCATCTGATGGACGTCTATCGCAACGCCCATCCCCGCGCCTGAACCCCTATTTCCGTTCGTTTCGAGCGTGTCGAGAAACTGTAGCGCTACGGTTTCTCGACACGCTCGAAACGAACGGAGGCGGTGCCATTTCGCGTATCAGCCCTTGGGCCGCCAGGTCGCCAATCGCCACAGATAGACCAGCACCGCCCCCACCACGCACACCGTCGCGGCAGGGCCGATATATTTGTCGATCTCGCTGAAATTCTTGCCCAGCACGAAACCGGCATAGGCCAGGATGATGTTCCAGATCAGCGCCCCGCCCGCGGTCCACGCCAGAAACTTCAAATGCCCCATGCGAAACAGGCCGGCGGGCAGCGACACCATGGTCCGCAGCGCGGGCATGAAGCGGAACACGAACACGACGATCTGGCCATATTTGCCGAACAGCCGGTCCAGCGCCTCGACATCGCGCCATTCCAAAGTCGCCCAGCGGCCATAACGATCGACCATGGGCTTCAACCGGCCAAAGCCCAGCACATGGCCGACCATATACCAGAAATAATTGCCGACCGTGGTGCCGAGCGTCCCCGCCAACAGCAACCACTCCATCGCCATCCGGCCCTGACCCACGCGGATGCCGCCAATGCCCATGATCAATTCCGACGGAATCGGCGGAAAGACATTTTCCAGCACCATCAGCGCGAAAATGCCCCAATAGCCGCCCGCGTCGATCAGGCGGAGAACCCAGTCGGTCATGGGTTCAGCATCCCCGCCCCGTCATCCCGATGAAGGCCGGGATCTCACTTTTCTTGTCCACAGCGGAGGAGGAAGAGAGATGCCAGCGTCCGCTGGCATGACGATGATCAATCAAAATCAATCTGCCGCCCGTGCCGCCAGCCGGGCGTCGATCGCGTCCCAGATCAGCCCACCCGTATCGGTGCCATCAAAGGCATCAATCGCCACGATGCCGGTGGGCGAGGTCACGTTGATCTCCGTCAGCCATTCGCCGCCAATCACGTCAATCCCCACGAACAGCAGGCCCCGCGCCTTCAGCTCCGGTCCCATCGCCGCGCAGATTTCGCGTTCCTTGTCGGTCAGCACGGTCTTGGCCGCCGATCCGCCGACTGCCAGATTGGATCGGATTTCACCCGCGCCCGGAATCCGGTTGATCGCGCCCGCGACTTCACCGTCGATCAGCACGATACGCTTGTCGCCTTGGGCAACGCCGGGGATGAAGGCCTGAACCATGAACGGCTCAACCCATGACGCGTTGAAGATTTCCACCAGCGCGGAAAGATTCGATCCTTTGGCGTCGACATGGAACACGGCGTTGCCCGCATTGCCATAGAGGGGCTTGACCACAATCTCGCCATGCTGGGCCAGGAAACTGCGCACTTCGGCCAGATCACGGGTGATCATGGTGGGCGGCATGAAGCGGGCATAGTCCAGCACGAACAGCTTTTCGGGCGCATTGCGGACGCTGGCGGGATCATTGACCACCAGCGTTTCGGCCTGCACCCGCTCCAGCAAATGGGTGGCGGTGATGTAGCTCAGGTCGAACGGCGGGTCCTGCCGCATCAGCACGACATCGACATCACGGCCCAGGTCCAGCATCTCCGCCTCGCCAAAAGCGAAATGGTCGCCCTCCACTTTCTGGACCTTCACGGGCCGCGCCTTGGCCAGCACCCGGCCATCGCGATAGGTGAGGTCCGTGGCGAGATAATGGTAGAGCCTGTGCCCCCGCGCCTGCCCCGCCAGCATGATGTGAAAGGTCGAATCGCCCGCGATCTTGATGCCCTCCATCGGGTCCATCTGCACGGCGACGGCCAGGGGGTTGAGTTGCGTCATCTTCATTCCTTTTCCGTTCGCCCTGAGCGAAGTCGAAGGGCTCCGCCGAGCGTTAGCGAGGTGCTTTGCCTTCGCTGGCGCTCAGGCGAGGGCTTCGACTTCGCTCAGCCCGAACGGTTTTGGGGAGCGGCACATCACCCCCCATGCCAGACATTGGCCAGATGGCGTGGCGCGCGCCCCGGCGCAAGGAGGATGACGTCGATTCGCATGTCATCGCCCGCTTTAGCGAGATCATGCCAGAGAATTTCCGCCGCCGCCGCGACCCGGCGCAATCGCCGTTCGTCGATCGCCAGATCGAGTTCAGCCGCCGTGGCGCGCGCCTTCACCTCGACAAAGGCCAGCATCGCGCCCTTGCGCGCGACCAGATCCACCTCGCCCGCAGGCGTGCGCATCCGCCGCCCGACAATCTGCCAGCCTTTCAGCCGCAGCCACCAGGCCGCGATCCGCTCGGCCTGACGCCCGCGTCGTTCGGCGGATTCGCGTCTCACCCCTTCAATTCCGTCGCCCGGTCATAGAGCGTCCGCCGGTCCAGCCCCAATTTCTTGGCAACCTCTCCTGCCGCTTTCGACACCGACAACCGGGTCAGTGCCTCCAGCAATGCCGCGTCGGCATCCTCGGCACTGGCGGGCGGCGCGTCGCCCGGCGGGCCGACAGTCACGACAATCTCCCCCTTGGGCGGCGCGTCGGCATAGCGCGCCGATAGTTCGCTCAGCGTCCCGCAGGCGGTTTCCTCGAACGTCTTGCTGATTTCCCGGCTGACCGCGGCTTCGCGGTCGCCCAGATGGGCGGCCATGGCGGACAGGCTTTCGGACAGGCGCGGGCCGCTTTCGTAGAACACCAACGTCGCCCGCAGCCCTGCCACCTCGTCCAGCGCATCCCCGCGCGCCTTGGCCTTGCTGGGCAGAAAGCCCATGAACAGGAAGCGATCGGTCGGCAGGCCCGACAGCGTCAGCGCTGCAATCGCCGCGCTGGGACCGGGCAGGGTCGTGATCCGCCGTCCGGCCGCGCGCGCATCGCGCACCAGCTTATAGCCCGGATCGGAAATCAGCGGCGTCCCCGCGTCCGACAGCAACGCCACCGATTCGCCCGCCATCCGCTCCACCAGCCGCGCCCGCACATTTTCGCCGCTATGGTCATGATAGGGCAGCATTGGCCGATCAGAGCCTGCATGGCGCAACAGCCGCGCGCTCACCCGTGTATCTTCCACGGCGACCACGTCCGCCAGCCGCAGCACCTCCGCCGCGCGCGGGGTAAGGTCACCAAGGTTGCCGATCGGCCCCGCGACGATATAAAGCCCAGGTTCAAGACCCGAAGATTGAGTTTCCATAAGGACGCCAGATGACAGAGACGGATGCCTCCCGGCAAGCGGACTTGTTCGCTTCATTGAAGCGTGACGCGCGAATCGCCTTTGCAGCAGGCACGTTGCTGCTCGCCGCCTGTCAGTCGATCGTGCCCAAGGGACCAGCGCCGACTACCCCCACCGGCCCGGTTGGGCCAAGCGGCCCGGACGTGACGCAAGGCCTGCCGACCGACACGCTGCGCCACCGCGTCGCGCTGCTGGTGCCGATGAGCGGTCCCAATGCCGGGGTCGGCCAGTCGATCGCCAACGCGACCACGCTGGCGCTGATGGACACCAAAACCGACAAGATCCGCATCACCACCTATGACACCGCCCTTGGCGCGGCGGCGGCGGCGAACCGCGCGCTGGCCGAAGGCAACCGCCTGATCCTTGGCCCCTTGCTGGCCGAGGATGCCCGTATCGTCGGGCCGATCGCCGCGCGCACCAATGTGCCGGTGATCAGCTTCTCCAACGATGCCAGCGCGGCGGGCAACGGCGTCTATATCATGGGCTATAACCCCAACCAGTCGATCGAGCGAGTCGTCGGTTTCGCCCGCGACAAGGGACTGTCGCGATTCGCCGCGCTCATCCCGCGCGGCACCTATGGCGAACGGGCGGGCAATGCGCTGCTGCGCGCGGTCGAGCAGGCGGGCGGCACAGTCGTGTCGATGCAGAATTTCGACCGCGGCCCGGCATCGATCACCGCAGCGGTCAAGAAGTTGCAGGCCGCCTCCAGCTATGACGCACTGCTGATCGCCGACAGCGGCAGGGTCGCGCTCCAGGTCGCGCCGATCGTGCGCAAAAATGGCGGCGCGACCGCCCGCCTGCTCGGCACCGAATTGTGGAATACCGAAGGCACGCTGGCCGCCAGCCCAGTGCTGCGCGGCGCCTGGTTCGCCAGCGTGTCCGACAGTCTCTACCGGCAACTGGCGGGCAAATATCGCGCCCGTTACGGCACGTCGCCCTTCCGCCTGTCGTCGCTGGGTTATGATTCGGTGCTGCTGACCGTGCGGATCGCGCAGGACTGGAAACCGGGCAGCCCCTTCCCCGCCACGCGCCTGCGCGATTCGGGCGGCTTTTCCGGCATTGACGGCGCATTCCGTTTTGGCCGCACCGGGATCGCCGAACGCGCGCTGGAAGTGTCCGAAGTGGGAGCGGGAGCAGTCACGGTCATCGCGCCCGCCCCCCGCAGCTTCGCGGAATAAAAACATCCTCCCCTGCAAGGGGAGGGGGACCGCCGCGTAGCGGTGGTGGAGGGGTGTCGCCCTCTCGTTAGGGTGACACCCCTCCGTCTGGCCTGCGGCCATCCACCTCCCCCACAGGGGGAGGATTTTTTACCCGCCCGGTCGGCAGGATCAACGGCCAGCCATTGCCCGGATCGATGCAGGCGGTGATGCCATAGACATCCGCCAGCGCCTGCTCGGTCAGCACCTCCATCGGCGCGCCGTCGGCGACCAGCGCGCCGCCGTCCATCAGCAGCAGCCGGTCGCACCAGCGCGCCGCCATGCTGAGGTCATGCAGCACCGTCACCACCAGCGCCCCGCCGCGCGCTTCGTCACGCAGCAGGTCCATCACGTCGATCTGGTGGCCGGGATCGAGCGCCGCCAGTGGCTCGTCGGCGATCAGCCCCCGCGCGCCCACCGCCAGCGCCCGCGCCAGCAACACCCGCGCCCGCTCCCCACCCGACAATTCGGTGGCGATACGGCCCTTCAGATGCAGTATATCGGCCCGCGCCATTGCCGCCTCGACCGCGGCCTCATCTTCGTCCGACAGGCGCGATAGCGGTCCCAGATGCGGCAACCGCCCCAGCGCCACCAGTCGCTCGACGCTCAAGGGCCAGTGCAATGTCTGGCCCTGCGGCAGATAGGCGATGGCGCGCGCTATCGCCCGCCGGTCGATCCGCGCGACATCCTGCCCGTCGATCAGCACCCGGCCGCCCTGCGCCTTTGCGAGGCCCAGCATCGCCCGGATCAGCGTGGATTTGCCCGCGCCATTGGGACCGATAATGCCGACCAGCTGCCCCGGCACCAGCGTCACGCTCACATCGCGCACCGCCGCATGACGGCCAAGCCGGACCGACAATCCCTCTACCGCCAGGGTCACCATAGCCGCCGCTCCCGCATCAGGTGGATCAGGAACACCGGCACACCGAGTATCGCGGTGACGACCCCCAGCTTCAATTCATTGACCGAGGGGATCAGCCGCACGCCAATGTCGGCCAGCGTCAGCAGCACCGCGCCACCCAGCAGCGAGGGCCATAGCACCGCCGAGGGCGACCGATCCGTCAGCGGACGAACGATATGCGGCACGATCAGGCCGACAAAGCCGATCGCGCCCGACACCGCCACCGCGCCGCCCACGCCGATCGCGACCCCCAGCATCATCCGCAACCGCGCGGCGTTGAGGTTCACGCCCAGCGCCTGCGCGCCTTCCTCCCCCAATGTCAGCGCGTCCAGCGTCCGCCCGTCCGCCAGCAGCAAAGCCGCGCCGATGGCGATGCAGGGCAGGGCGACACTGACATGGACATAGCTGCGATTTTCCAGACTGCCCATCAGCCAGCTCATAATCTCCATCGCCGCGAACGGATTGGGCGACAGGTTGAGCGACAGGCTGATCCCCGCTCCCGCCAGCGTCGCGACCGCGATGCCGGCAAGGATCAGGGTGAGCGGGCTTTCGGATGGACCCGCCAGCAGGAACAGCCCGGCAATGGCGATGAGGGCCGTTGTGATCGCCAGCAGCGGCAGGACCAGCGGATGCAGGGCGCTCAGCCCAAAATAGAGCGCGCACACCGCGCCCAAGGCCGCCGCATTGGACGCGCCCAGCACGGAGGGTTCGGCCAGCGGATTGCGCAGATAGCCCTGCAAGGCTGCGCCCGACAGGCCCAGCATCGCGCCGACCAGCAGGCCAAGCAGCAGCCGCGGCAGGCGCAGGTCGATGATGATCGCGCGGGCAACGTCATCGCCGCCACCCGTCAACACCGCCCATATCCGTGCAGGACTGATCGCGACCGCGCCCAGCATCACGGAGCCGATGGCCGCGCCGATGAGCAGAAGCAGGAGCGACGGGATGAGCAGGGGATGACGGCGCGCGGTCACTTGCGCGCACCGTAGCGTTGGCTAGGGTGAATCTCGACCGAAACAATCCTCCCCTTGCAGGGGAGGTGGCTGGCGCAGCCAGACGGAGGGGTGTCGCCCTCTCGACAGCAGGACACCCCTCCGTCAGCACTGAGTGCTGCCACCTCCCCTTGCAGGGGAGGATTGAGGTTAGGAAACATGCAAATTTCAGAATGTGGGTTATGACCGTCAAGACCGTGATCACCGCACTGGCCGCCCTGACGCTCACCGGCACCGCTCACGCCGCGCCGCGCCGCATTGTCTCGCTCAATGTCTGCGCCGACCAATATCTGATCGCGCTGGCGGACAAGGGGCAGATCGCCGCGCTCAGCAGCAATGCGCGCGATCCTGAATTGTCGGCGGCAGCGGACAAGGCGCTTGGGCTTCCGGTGCTGCGCCGCGCTTCGGAGGAGGTGCTGGCGATCCGGCCCGACCTGATCCTGGGCTATCCCATCGGGCCGAATATGGTCGCCGGTGCGCCGCCGGGGCAATGGACAACATTGGGTCTGGCCAGCGCGGACAGCTATGGCGCAATCCTGGACCAGATACGGCAGGTGGCGCGCGCCGTCGGGCATGTCGACCGTGGCGAAAAGCTGATCGCGCACATGAACCGCGAACTGGCCGCGCTGCCAAAAGCGAAGCGTCGTGGGGTCGCGGCCTATTATCAGCGGCGCGGTTACATGACCGGCACCGGCACGCTGGTCGATGACCTGATGCGCCGGGTGGGCCTCACAAACCTGGCCGCGAAACTCGGCAAGCCTGCGCTGGCGCAGGTGCCGCTGGAGGCGATGGTCGCGGCGCGGCCCGACTGGCTGATCATCGAAAGCGGCAGCGAAGCGGTGGTCGATCAGGGGACCGAAATGCTCCAGCATCCCGCGATCAAGGCCATCCCGCGCATCAGCCTGCCGCAAAGCTGGACCGTGTGCGGCGGCCCCGCCTATGTGCAGGCGGCGCGGGCCATCACGGCGCGGTTGAACGCGCGCAGGTGAAGGGACGGGCAGCGCGCCCATCCCCCCTTGTTTCGTATCAGAAGCGGACACGCACGCCGCCAAAGGCGGAGCGGCCATAGACGCCATAGCCATAGGCGGTGGCGTAGGCTTCATCGAACAGATTGTCGATGCGGCCATAGACTTCCAGATGCTCGCCCAGCGGCAGCGAGGCGCGCAAACCGGCAAGCGCATAGCCGTCCAGACGACGGGTGTTGGACGCATTGTCGAAACTGTCGCCCACCATCGTCACGGTGGCACCAGTCGACAGGCCGAACGACCAGACATAATCCGCCGAGACGCTGACCGCGTTGACCGCGCGGCGCGGCAGGCGGTTGCCATCCGTGATCCCGCCCGACCGGTCACGCGCATCGACATAGCTATAGCTGCCGGTCACGGTCAGCGCGTCCACCGGCTTCAACGCGATGCTGGCCTCCACCCCCTTGGCGCGGGTGCGGTCGATATTATTGTAACGACCAAAGGGCGGAAGCGAAGCGTCGTAGTTGATCTGATCGGTCGTATCACGCCGGAACGCCGTCACCGACAGGATCGCCCGCCCATCGTCCAGACTCTGGTCAAAGCCGATATCATAGCTTTTAGACCGCTCAGGACGCAGCGCTGCATTGCCATAGTCGCTGTAAAGCTGGAACAGCGACGGTGCCTTGAAGCCTTCGCCATAGCTCAGGCGAATATTGGTCGCGCCGTTGTTGGGCGAATAATTGGCGTTCGCGCCAAAGGTAGTCGCGCCGCCGAACTGGCTATGATCATCATGACGCACACCGCCCGTAACGGCCAAACCCGTGAGGGGCTTGACGATCGCCAGCGCATAGACGCTGTCGATATTGATCTTGTAACTGCCTGACGAAAAGGCGTCATAGAATGTGTAGTCGGGCCGCTCATGCTCATAGCCGAACACCAATTTGGCCTGATCGACCGGGGCGTAAACGCCCTCATACTCGAAACGCAGGTTGGTGCCGGTATACCCGTAATCAGGATTTGCACCGCGAACCGAATAATAGTCGCGATCGTTGCGCATCCAGGTAACGGCCGCGCGATTGGTCAACTTGCCATCCAGCAGCGCCAGATTGACGCCCGCATAGCCGACATATTGGTCGGTGATTGAAACTTCCGCCGTGTCCGCCAGCGCATACGTGGGTGCCGGGAAGCCGTCCGTGTCGAGGTCCGCATGGATATAATAGCCGCGCAGGTCGAGGCTGAGCGCATCGCTGAACGCCAGTTTCAGCCGGGCGTTGGTGGCGATATTTTCATAGCCGTCCTTTTCCGTGCCGCCCGCCGCCGACGAAATACCATCGGTGCGAAAATAGGCCGCGCCCACCCCGCCCGACGCGATGCCGCTGGTGCCGGACACATCCGCCTTGGCATTCAATGTATCGCTATAGCCATAATCGACCGAGGCGTTGGCGCCGAAGCCGTCGGCAGGCACGCCGGTCATGATGTTGACCACGCCGCCGATCGCCTGGCTGCCATGCACCACCGAGTTGGAGCCGCGCAGCACCTCGATCCGCTTGATATTGCCGGTCAGCAAATGGCCGAAATCATAGCCATCGCCAATGCCGCTGGGATCGTTGACCTTGACCCCGTCGATCAGCACCAAAGTCTGCGTCGTTTCCGCGCCTCGCAGCGATACGCCGGTCACGCCGCCGACCGATCCGTTACGATTGAAACGCACGCCCGGCGTTGTCGCCAGCAGATCGACCACATCGACCGCCTGCCGCGTCTGGATGGTCTGCGCGTCGATGACGGTGATCGCCTGCCCCACCTCGTCCCGCGACTGTTCAATGCCCGACGCGGTGACGACGATATTATCGTCCTGCGCCAATGCGGGCGTAGCCGCCAGCAGCGCGATAAGAGAAATCCCTGTTTTTATCATGATATAAGCCCTGAGCGTCATTTGCGACTTCAAGGCCGGGGCGTCCGCGCAAACGGTCGCGCCATGATGCGGGATGACGCCAGCCCCCGCCGCACGGCACGATGCGGCCCCGGCCGCACAGCGTCGCTCGACGGAAAACCACCGTGCCATGACCATCCCCTGGATCAGGGCAAGAGCGACCAGACGCCGGCAGGTCTCCTGGCTCGCGGGTCAGGGCAATGACGCACGGACCTTCCCAGACATATGCTGTCCAGTGGCCGGGTCTTGCGACCCGCGTGCATCATGCTCACCGCTTACAGTTGCAGGGACAGCCACGGAATTGGGCGCTTGCACGCCCGCACCGCATTCCCATTTTCAGCCCCTAAAGGGACACCGGCGCGATCTAGCTGCAAGGGAAGCAAGCCCCCCTTACGCGGCGCGCTCTAAGGGAAAGGCGCGGCGATGCCAAGCCGCCAGTTGCGCTACGCCAGCGGGGCGTTGCCCTGATGCAACACCGCGTCTGGCCGCGCCAGTACAACCAGCGGCAATCCCGCCGCCGACGCGCGCGCCGCCGCCAGCAGCGTCGGGGCGGAGATGGTCACCAGCAGCGGGCATTGGCTGAGCACCGCTTTTTCGACCAGTTCGTAGGAACAGCGCGACGACAGCAAGGCAAAGCCGCCGTCCCAGTCCGCGCCCGCACGCTTCATCGCGCCGATCAGCTTGTCGAACGCATTGTGCCGCCCGACATCCTCGCGCGCCAAACGGATCGCCCCGTCCGCCCCGACCCAGGCGGCAACATGGGCCGCGCCGGTGGCGGCGTTAAGTGGCTGATGCGCCGCCAGCCCATCGAGCGCGCGAAAAATCGCCGCCCGGTCGGCGCGCGAACGCGCCGCTACCTGTGGCAGGGGCCGGATCGCCTGTTCCAGATTTTCGATGCCGCATATGCCACAGGACGAGTCCGACGCCCGGTGCCGCACCCGTTCCAGCAACATGCCCGTCCGCGATGGCGGCAGGGTGGCGCGGGCCACGATGCCTTGATCGGTGCGATGGACATCGACATCGAACGGCGCATCGTCCGGGCCGATCAGTCGCTCGGCCAGCGCGAAGCCCTGCACCAGATCGCCAATATCGGTCGGCGTCGCCATCAGCACGGCATAGCCGATACCGTTAAATTCGATCGCGACCGGCACTTCGTCGGCCAGCATCCGTTCGACCGCTTCCCCCGTTCCGTCTGGGGTCAGGCGGGTGAAGGACAGCGCGTCGCTCGCCTGCCTCAAGCGCTGATCCGGCGCACCGCCTGCGCCGCAATCGGCGACAGGGCGTCGGGCCGCTCGGCAGCCAGCGCGACGATCCGTGCGCGCATATGCGGGTCCCAGAATTTGGCGATATGGCTGGCCGTGGTCGCCACTGCTTCCGCCTCGCCCTGCGCCGCCAGATTGCGGGCGATCTGGTTGGCCATGTAGATCAGCCGGTCGCCCGTAGACATGACTTCATTTTCGTCGCTCATCGGCCCGATCCTATTCCGCCGCTTCCAGCGGCGCAATGCGGCGGCTCATCCGGGCCTGATCGGCATAGTCGCGCTGCCAGTCGCTCGGCCCGTTGGATGGCATCACCTGCACCGCCGTCACCTTATATTCCGGGCAGTTGGTCGCCCAGTCGCTATAGTCGGTGGTGATGACGTTCGCCTGCGTTTCGGGGTGGTGGAAGGTGGTATAGACCACGCCCGGCGCAACCCGCTCGGTCACTTGCGCGCGCAGCGTCGTTTCCCCGGCGCGGCTCTTCAGCGCAACCCAGTCGCCCTCCTTGATCCCGCGATTCTCTGCGTCCGACGGATGGATTTCCAGCCGGTCCTCCGGGTGCCAGGCGGTGTTGGCGGTGCGCCGCGTCTGCGCCCCGACATTATAGTGTGACAGGATGCGGCCCGTCGTCAGCAGCAGCGGGAAGCGCGGGCCAGTCTTTTCGTCGGTCGGCACATAGTCGGTGACGACGAACTTGCCCTTGCCCCGTACGAAGCCGCCCATATGCATCGTCGGCGTGCCATCGGGCGCGGCGTCATTGGCGGGCCATTGCAGCGATCCCTCCGCCTCCAGCCGGTCATAATGGACCCCGGCAAAGGTCGGGGTCAGCGCGGCAATCTCGTCCATGATCTGCGACGGATGATCATAGGTCCAATTGAGGCCCATCGCATTGGCGACCAGCTGCACAATCTCCCAGTCGGCATAGCCATTGAGCGGAGCCATCACCTTGCGCACCCGCTGGATACGCCGTTCGGCGTTGGTGAAGGTGCCGTCCTTCTCCAGGAAGGTCGATCCGGGCAGAAAGACATGGGCGTAATTGGCGGTTTCGTTGAGGAAAAGGTCCTGCACCACCACGCACTCCATCGCCGCCAGCCCCGCCGCGACATGATGGGTATTGGGGTCGGACTGGAGAATATCCTCGCCCTGCACGAACAATCCCTTGAAGGTGCCATCGGTTGCCGCGTCCAGCATGTTGGGGATGCGCAGGCCCGGCTCGGCGTCGAGCGATACGCCCCAGGCCTGCTCGAACAGGCTGCGCGTGGCCACGTCCGACACATGGCGGTAACCGGAAAATTCATGCGGGAAGCTGCCCATGTCGCAGGCACCCTGGACATTATTCTGGCCCCGCAGCGGGTTCACGCCCACGCCCTCGCGCCCGACATTGCCGGTCGCCATGGCGAGGTTGGCGATGGCCATGACGGTCGAGCTGCCCTGGCTATGTTCGGTAACACCAAGGCCATAGTAAATGGCGCCATTGCCGCCGGTGGCATAGAGCCGGGCGGCCGCGCGCACCTCCTCCGCCTTCACCCCGGTCAGCGGCTCGATCGCTTCAGGCGAACGCGCAGGTTGCGAAACAAAATCGGCCCAGTCGGCAAATTCGTCCCAGTCGCACCGTTCCCGAATGAACGCCTCGTCATAGAGCTTCTCGGTGACGATCACATGCGCCATCGCGGTCAGCATCGCGACATTGGTGCCGGGGCGCAGGGGTAGATGATGGTCCGCCTCGACATGGGGGGATTTGACCAGATCGGTGCGGCGCGGGTCCATGACGATCAGCTTCGCGCCCTGCCGCAACCGCCGCTTCATGCGGCTGGCGAACACCGGATGGCCGTCGGTCGGGTTGGCGCCGATGACCAGGATCACGTCCGCCTGCATCACGCTGTCGAAATCCTGCGTGCCCGCCGACGTGCCGAAGGTCTGGCTGAGGCCATAGCCGGTCGGCGAGTGGCAGACCCGCGCGCAGGTATCGACATTATTATTGCCAAAGCCCTGTCGGATCAGCTTCTGGACGAGGAAGGTTTCTTCATTGGTGCAGCGGCTCGACGTGATGCCGCCGATGGAGCGGGTGCCATATTTGCCCTGGATGCCGCGGAATTCGGACGCGGTATAGGCGATCGCCTCGTCCCACGACACTTCGCGCCATGGTTCGTCCACCGACGCGCGGATCATGGGGTTGAGGATGCGGTCCTGATGCTGGGCATAGCCCCAGGCGAAGCGTCCCTTGACGCAGCTATGGCCGCGATTGGCCTTGCCATCCTTCCACGGCACCATGCGCACCAGTTCCTCGCCCCGCATTTCCGCGCGGAAGGTGCAGCCAACGCCGCAATAGGCGCAGGTGGTGACGACAGCGCGGTCGGGCGTGCCGACCTCGACCACCTTCTTTTCGATCAGCGATGCGGTAGGGCAGGCCTGCACGCAGGCACCGCAGGACACGCATTCGGACCCCAGAAATCCCTCGCCCTGCGACGCGGAAACCTTGGAGTCGAACCCCATCCCCTCGATCGTCAGCGCGAACGTCCCCTGCACTTCGTCGCACGCCCGCACGCAGCGGGAGCAGACGATGCATTTGCTGGGATCGAAATCGAAATAGGGGTTCGACTGGTCCTTCGCCTGCCCCATATTGGTCGCGCCGTCATAGCCATAGCGCACGTCACGCAGCCCGACCGCGCCCGCCTGATCCTGCAATTCGCAATCGCCATTCGCGCCGCAGGTCAGGCAATCGAGCGGATGGTCGGAAATATAAAGCTCCATCACCCCGCGCCGCAGCTTTTTCAGCCGGTCGGTCTGGGTGCGCACGACCATGCCGTCCGCCACCGGGGTGGTGCAGGATGCCGGATAGCCATTGCGGCCCTCCACCTCGACCAGGCAGAGACGGCAGGAGCCGAAACTCTCGACGCTGTCGGTGGCGCAGAGCTTGGGGATGGAGCCGCCCAGCAGCGACGCGGCGCGCATGATGCTGGTGCCTTCGGGCAGGGTCACGCTCTGGCCGTCGATGGTCAGGGTGACGGCCTCGCCGGTGGCGATCGCGGCAGGCGTACCATGGTCGGTTTCGCGGGTATAGGTCATTCCGCCGCCTCCTTCACCGGCGCACTCGCACCGAAATCCTCTGGAAAATAGTCGAGCGCGCTCAACACCGGATAGGGGGTGAAGCCCCCCAGTGCGCAGAGCGAACCATATTTCATCGTATCGCACAGGTCGCGCAGCAGCGTGGTCTGCGCCTCCAGCGAGGTGTCGATGCGCGATGGCGCGCGGGAGTAGAGGGCTTTATCAATATACCCCTCCCCCGTTCGGGCTGAGCCTGTCGAGCCGAAGGCGGCCGTAGGCCAACCCTTGTCCTTCTCCTCCGAAGAAAAATGCGGCCCTTCGACAAGCTCAGGGCGAACGGATGTTGTGTTTCCCCGACCCGCCATGATCCGATCGACAATCTCCACCCCGCGCGTCGATCCGATCCGGCAGGGCGTGCATTTGCCGCAGCTTTCCGCGGCGCAAAATTCCATCGCGAAGCGGGCCATATGCGCCATATCAACACTGTCATCGAACACCGTGATCCCGGCATGACCGATGAGGCCACCCGCAGCGGCGAAGGCTTCATAATCGAAGGGCAGATGGAACATGGATGGCGGGAAATAAGCGCCCAGCGGCCCGCCCACCTGCACCGCGCGGACCGGGCGACCGCTCGCCGTGCCGCCGCCAATATCGTTCACCAGTTCGCCGAGCGTAATGCCAAAGCCGATCTCGTACAGCCCGCCATGCTTCACATTACCCGCCAACTGCACCGGCATCGTCCCGCGCGACCGGCCAAAACCGACCGCGGCATAGGCCTCCGCCCCTTCGGACAGGATGAACGGCACGGCGGCAAGGCTCAGCACATTGTTGATGACGGTCGGCTGGCCGAACAGCCCTTTCAGCGCAGGCAAGGGCGGTTTGGCGCGCACCTGTCCGCGCTTGCCCTCGATACTGTCGAGCAGCGCGGTTTCTTCGCCGCAGACATAGGCACCCGCGCCCTCACGTACTTCCAGCGTGAAGGGGGCGATCAGATGCGCCGAGCGCTCGATCGCCAGCCGCATCGTATGACAAGCAAAGGGATATTCGGAGCGGATATAGATATAGCCATGACCCGCGCCCACCGCATGGGCGGCAATCGCCATGCCCTCGATCAGGCAATAGGGATCGCCCTCCATCAGCATCCGGTCGGCAAAGGTGCCGCTGTCGCCCTCATCAGCGTTGCAGACGATATATTTCTGTGTCCCCGGCGCATCCAGCACCGTCTGCCATTTGATGCCGGTCGGGAAGCCTGCCCCGCCACGCCCGCGCAGGCCCGACGCCTTGACCGCATCCACCACGGCCTGAGGCGTCATCGCGCGCGCGGCGTCCAGCCCCTTCCAACCGTCCTGCGCCGCATAATCGGTCAGGCTGACCGGATCGATCACCCCGCACCGGGCGAAGGTGAAACGCTGCTGTCCAGCGAAATAGGGCAGCGCCTCAACCGGCCCAAGCCGGTTGGGGTGGCTGCCATCCAGCACCGTCGCGACGTCATCCGGCCCGACCGGCCCATAGCCGATGCGGCCGTCCGCCGTCTCCACCTCGACGAGCGGCTCGATGCTGAACAGCCCGCGCGATCCGGTGCGGATCACCTCGCACCCGGAGTCGGCAAAGGCCTGCGCGACATCGTCCGCGCCCAAAGCGACCGAGGCCATGTCGCGGCTCACATAAATTTTCATGCCGCCACCTCCGCTGCAATCCGATCCAGCGCGGTAGCGTCGATCCGCGCCACCGGGCGCCCATCGACCAGCGCATTCGGCCCAATGGCGCACAGGCCCAGACAATAGACCGGTTCCAGACTGACCGCGCCATCGCCGCGCGTCTCCCCCATCGCCACGCCCAGCCGCTGCGCCGCTGCCGCCTCGATCGCCGCGCCGCCGCGCGCCTGACAGCTTTCGGCCCGGCACAGCTTCACGACATGGCGACCCGCAAGCGTCCGGCGGAAATCATGATAGAAAGTGACGACGCCATGCACATCGGCGCGCGACAGGTTCAGCGCGCGGGCGATCAGCGGCACGAGCGCGTCCTGCACATAGCCCGCCTCTTCCTGCACCGCATGGAGCAGCGGCAGCAACTGGTCGCGGGTCGCGCCATGGCGCGCCGTCCAGCCTTCGATAAACTCTTCCATCCCGATACCCTGCCTTATGGCCGCAATTTTGACGGGATTGTGCGGCAGCGGGGCGCGCCGGTCAAATCGAAGCCAGCGATGCTTGATAGAGATTGCCTATCAAAGCGATCCAAAGCCCGACGGCAGTTGCAACCCGCGCGCCACCGCCAGCACCGCCTGCGCCAAGGGTCCCATCGGCGCGCTGTCGGACACGATGACGCCCACCCGGCTGCCATCCCCCATGTCCGGCAGCGGCGTCGTGCGCGCCCAGCGCAGACCGTCCAGCAAGGCGGCGTGGCTGTCGGGAATGATCGAACAGAGCCGCCCCTGCTGCACCAGCCCCAGCAGCGCGACATAGCTATCCGCCGTCACTAAAGGCCGCAGCGCCAGCCCGCGTGTCGCCAGCCGCGCGTCCAATATCCGCCGGTTCTGCATCCCCTGATGCAGCAGGCAGAGCGGCAGGCTGGCCAGGTCGGCCCAATCGACGACAGCGGGGATCGGCACACCATCCACCGCGCTCACCAGCATCGCCCGCTCGGCATAAAGCGGCACCGACAGCGCATGGGCGGGCGGCTCGAAATCCAGATAGGTGAGGCCCGCGTCCAGTTCGAATGCGGCAAGCTCCCGCTCGATCTGGCGCGATGTCAGCGCGCGGACGGAGATATTCAGCCCGGGATGCCGCTCCAGCATCGCCGTCGCCAGACAGCCGATCGCGGGCATGGCGGCGGGGATCGCGCCCAGCCGCAACTCGCCCTTGAGCGGCCCGCGCGCCGTCTCCGCAGCCTGCCCCAGCGCCTCGGCGGCGGCCACCAACTGCCGCGCCCATGGCAAAATCGCCTCGCCCTCCGGCGTCAGCCCGGCATATTTGCGGTCGCGCCGGATCAGCCTTTTGCCCAGCTGCGATTCCAGCGTGGCGATGCCCGCCGACAATGTGGGTTGCGACACGTTGCACTGCGCCGCCGCCCGCGCAAAATGGCCTTCGCGCTCCAGCGCCAGGAAATATTCGACGAGGCGGGTCTGCATCTATTTGCTATAGGCGTGATAGAAGGGCGCTATCAAGGAAGCATCATGGCGGAACAGCGTATATTGGGCGCGGTGCTGGCGGGGGGCCGGTCCAGCCGCTTTGGCAGCGACAAGGCGCTGGCGGTGATGACGGACGGGCGCTCCTTGCTGGACCATGCGGTCGCGGGCCTTGTGCCGCATGTCGCGCAGGTCGTGATCTGCGGACGGGACGGCGGCTTGGCCGATCGGCCGGAGCCAGACATGGGACCGCTCGGCGGCCTCAACGCCGCGCTGCATCATGCGCAGAACCACGGCTTTGCGGGCGTTTTGACGACAGGGTGCGACATGCCACTCTATCCGGCGGACCTGCCCGCCGCGCTGATCGGATCAGATGCGGCTATATTGAAGGGCCAGCAATTGCTCGGCTGGTGGCCGGTGTCGCTGGCGCACGCGCTGGACGCGCATTTGGCGGAGGCGAATAATCGTTCGATTTACGGCTGGCTCGACCGCATCGGCGCGCGGGTGGTGGAGATGCCGGGGCTTGCGCTGCCCAATATCAACCGGCCGGAGGATCTGGCGGGACTATAATGCCCAACACCCGTTCGTTTCGAGCGAAGTCGAGAAACGAACGGAGGTGGTTAGGCGGGAAGCGCCACGCTCGCCCCAATCTCCACAGCAACCCGCGTACCCGCCACCGCTTCGCCGATCAGCAGCAAGGTCGGATCTTCATCGCTGATCGTCTGCACCAGAAAGGCCAGCGCCGACAACCTGCCGCGGATCAGCCTTTCGCTGGGCAGCGACACATTCACCGCCACCATCACCGGGGTTTCCGGGTCGCGCCCGGCCGCGATCAGGTTGCGCGCAATTTCGCCTGCCGCCGCGCGGCCCATATAGATGCCGATCGTCCCGCCCGGTCGCGCCAGCGCGTCCCAGTCGAGTTTCAGCGGTTCGCCCGCTTTCAGATGCGCAGTCACCAAAGTCAGCCCGCGCGCCTTGCCACGCAGGGTGAGCGAGGCATGGCCGCTGGCCGCCGCCGCGCTGGCCGTCGTGATGCCGGGGCAGATGCGCACGGCTATGCCAGCCTCCCCCAGATGGTCCATTTCCTCGGCTGACCGGCCAAATACCGACGGATCGCCGCCCTTCAGCCGCACGACGCGCTTTCCCGCCCGCGCGGCGGCCAATAGCAGGTCGTTGATGCTGTCCTGCTGCTTGCTGTGGCGACCGGAACGCTTGCCCACGCTCACCCGCTCGACACCGGCGGGGATCAGGTCCAGCACGCCCGGCCCGACCAGCGCATCGTAAAAGACGATATCAGCGGCGCCGATCAGCTTTTCCGCCTTGCGCGTCAACAGGTCCGGGTCGCCCGGCCCCGCGCCCACCAGCCACACCTGTCCGGGCGCGATAAGGTCATTCGGCTGCATGGAGCGTCTCCTGCTGGGCCTGCGCCAATATATTGGCCAGCGCCGGGCGGCACGAGCCGCAATTGGTCCCCGCCCCCAGGGCTGCGCCGATCGCGGGAACATCGACCAGCCTCTGTTCGCGAATAGCCGTGACGATATTGTTCAAACCAATGTCGAAACAGACGCAGATGATCGCCCCCTTGTCGGGCTGATTGCCCGGTCCGCGCGCCGCCAGCACCGACGCGCCGACGCTTTCGACAGCGAGTTGCCCGATCAGCCAGTCGCGGGTCGGCAAGATGCCGCTGCGGGTGACGATCAGCACGCCGACTAGCTTGCCATCGCGGATGATCGCGACGCGGCGGGTGCCGCGCGTCATGTCGATCGCCTCGACCCGGTCGCCCTTGGGCAGGCACGCTTCCAGCCGCGCCGGATCGCCATTGCCCGCCACTTCATAGAGCGCCCCGCCCGGCACGGTGATGCGTGTCGCCCACAGGCATGGCACCCGCACAGGCTCCGCCCCGCGCAGGATCAGAAAGCCCTTCCACTCGGTCGCGACCTTTTCGACCCGGACCGGGGTGGATTTGAACCCCGGCTGGCCCGAATGGGGATCGACCAGCGGGCGCGGCAACAGGCCGGTGCGGCCGCCGGTGGATTGCTGATCAGTCCAGTGGATCGGGGTAAAGACTTCGCCGGGACGCTGACCGGTGCTGATGGCGGCCCGAAACAGGCTTTCGCCCTGCGGTGTCGACACGCGGGCCAGATCGCCATCGGCGATGCCCAGCGCGGCGGCATCTTGCGGGTGGACCTCGACCAGTGGTTCTTCCCTATGGCGCGCCAGTTTGGGGCTGAGGCCGGTGCGGGTCATGGTGTGCCACTGATCGCGATAGCGCCCGGTGTTGAGCGTCATCGGCCAGTCCCTGAGCGGACCCTGCAAATCCATCTGACTGACAGGCAACAGCCGCGCCTTGCCATCGGGCGTAGAAAAACGCCCGTCGGCAAAGGGCGTGTCGCCCCAGCGGAACGGCTCCATCGCCTCATAGGCGTCATTGCCGAGTGTTGCCTGCGCGCGCAGGTTCAGCAGCCGCGCCCCGTCATTCTGATAGGCGGTCAGGCGCGCATGTTCGCGCCAGATGTCGGCGGGCCGATCATAGGCGAAGGCGTTGCGCCAGCCCATGCGCCGCGCCACTTGCGTGACGATCCACCAATCGGGCTTCGCCTCGCCCGGCAGCGGCAGCAGCGCGCGCTGGCGACTGATCGTGCGGTCGGAGTTGGTGACGGTGCCGTCCTTCTCGCCCCAGGCCGCGGCAGGCAGGCGGACATGGGCGTGAACGGCGGTGTCGGTGGTGGCCATCACGTCCGACACGACCAGGAAGGGAACCGCCTCCAGCGCCTCGCGCACGCGATTGGCGTCGGGCAGCGAGACGGCGGGGTTGGTCGCCATCACCCACAGCGCCTTGATCCGCCCTTCGTTGATGGCGCGGAACAGGTCGACGGCCTTCAGCCCCGGCTTGGTCGCCATGGCGGGCGCGGCCCAGAAGCGGCCGACGCGCGCGACATTGTCCGGCGCAAAATCCATGTGCGCGGCCAGTGTGGAGGCCAGCCCGCCGACTTCGCGCCCGCCCATGGCGTTGGGCTGACCCGTGATCGAGAAAGGCGCCGCCCCCGGCTTGCCGATGCGGCCGGTGGCGAGGTGGACGTTGATGATCGCATTGACCTGATCGGTGCCGCGGATCGACTGATTGATGCCCTGACTGAACATGGTGACAGTGCGCGGATTGGCAGCGAACAGTTCGTAAAATTGCTGGAGCAAGGCAGGCGACAGGTCGCACGCCTTGGCCGTCGTCCACAGGTCATGGCCGGTGCGGATATGATCCCAAAAGCCGTCGGGCGCATTGACGCTGCGCGCCAGAAAGTCCGCGTCCAGCAGCTGGCCCTGATCCATCCAGGCCAGCAGCCCGTTCATCAACGCCACGTCGCTGCCGGGTTTGAGCGCCAGATGCAGGTCCGCGCCTTCGCAAGTCTCGGTACGGCGGGGGTCGATGACCACCAGCTTGGTGCCGCGCGCGGCACGGGCGGCCTGTATCCGCTGATAGACGATCGGGTGACACCAGGCAGTGTTGGACCCGACCAGCACGATGAGGTCCGCTTCGTCCAGATCATCATAGCTGGCCGGGACGACATCTTCGCCAAAGGCGCGATTATGGCCCGCCACCGCGCTCGACATGCACAACCGGCTGTTAGTGTCGATATTGGCCGATCCGATAAAGCCCTTCATCAGCTTGTTGGCGACATAATAATCTTCGGTCAGCAACTGGCCGGAGACGTAGAAGGCGACACTGTCAGGACCATGTTTGGCGATGGTTTCGCGGAAACGCTTGGCCACAAGGTCCAATGCCTTGTCCCAGCTGGCGCGCTTGTCGCCGATCATGGGCGCAAGCAGGCGCCCTTCAAGGCCCACCGTCTCGCCCAGATGCGTACCCTTGGAACAGAGCTTTCCGGCGTTGGCCGGATGCACATCATCCCCCTTGATCGTCACGGCGCGGCCGCCAGTCGGCGTCGCCGCGATGCCGCAGCCGACGCCGCAATAGGCGCAAGTGGTGCGGATCGAGGTAGTCATTATAGCCCCTCCCCTTCAGGGGAGGGGTGGGGGGTGGGGCCGTGCCTCATGGCGCGGTGCGTGGGGCGACGCCCCACCCCAACCCCTCCCCTGAAGGGGAGGGGCTTTTGATTGCGCGTCCTCACGCCGCATCCTTCATGGCCACCGGCCGTGCAATCCATATCCGGCCATCTTCCTGTTTCACCGCGATCGTCGGGGTGCAGCCTTTATCTTCGCCCTGCGCCTCACCGCTTTTCAGCGCGATGTTCCAATTGTGCAGCGGGCAGGCGACGCTGTGGCCATGGACGATGCCCTGGCTCAGCGGCCCCTTTTTGTGCGGACATTCATTGACCAGCGCAAAAATCTGGTCGTCGCCGGTGCGGAACACCGCGATTTCTTTCTCGCCACCAATCTGAACGGTGCGCGCACCGCGCTGCGGAATGTCGGCCAGCGTGCCGATGTCGATCCAGTCAGTCATATGTCTCACTCCGCCGCGATGGAGATGGGGTCAAGATGCTGGTGCAGGTCGCTATTGGCACCTGCAGCACGCTCCGCCCAGGGATCGTCCTGCATGAATTGCTGCGAAAACAGGAAGCGGGCGCGCAGCGCTTCGCGACCGGCATCATCCTCGACAATGCGCTGCTTCACATAGTCGACGCCGACCCGCTCGATCCAGGGCGCGGTGCGCTCCAGATAACGCGCTTCCTCGCGATAAAGCTGGGTGAAGGCGGCGCAATAGTCGAGCGCTTCCTGCTCGGTCGCGACCTTGCACAGCAGGTCGGTGACGCGGACATGGATGCCGCCATTGCCGCCGACATGCAGCTCATAGCCGCTATCGACGCAGACGATGCCGAAATCCTTGATCGTCGCTTCCGCGCAATTGCGGGGGCAGCCCGACACCGCGATCTTGAACTTGTGCGGCATCCACGACCCCCAGGTCATCCGCTCGGTCTTGACGCCAAGGCCAGTGCTATCCTGCGTGCCAAAGCGGCACCATTCGGACCCGACGCAGGTTTTGACGGTGCGCAGCGACTTGCCATAGGCGTGGCCGGACACCATGCCCGCAGCGTTCAGATCGGCCCAGACGGCGGGCAAATCTTCCTTCTTGATGCCGAAAATGTCGAGCCGCTGGCCGCCGGTGACCTTGACCATTGGCGCGTCATATTTTTCGACCACATCGGCGATCGCCCGCAATTCGCGCGGGTTGGTGAGGCCGCCCCACATGCGCGGGACTACCGAATAAGTGCCGTCCTTCTGGATATTGGCGTGCATCCGTTCATTGACGAAACGGCTCTGTTGATCGTCGACATAGACGCCGGGCAGCGCGCACAGCAGATAATAATTGAGCGCCGGGCGGCAGGAGGAACAGCCGTCGGGCGTGGACCAGTGCAGCTTCTGCATCACTTCGGGGATGGACCGCATATCCTGCGCCACGATTTCGCGGCGGACATCGTCATGGCCGAAACTGGTGCATTTGCACATTGTCTTGGGACCGGACTGGACGTCATCGCCCAGCACAACAGCCAGCAGATTTTCCACCAGCCCGGTGCAGCTGCCGCAGCTGGCCGACGCCTTGCACCCCGCGCGCACCGCGTCCAGGCTGCACGCACCCTTTTCGATGCAGGCCACGACCTGGCCCTTGCTGACGCCGTTGCAGCCGCAAATCTCGGCATCATCCGAGAGCGCTGCAACGGCCGCCTTAGGGTCCATCGCGCCCCCTCCAGAGGCGAAGGCTTGGCCAAAGATCAAAAGGTCGCGAATGTCGGCGACATTTTCGCCGCGCTTGAGCAGATCGAAATACCAGCCACCATCAGCCGTATCGCCATAGAGGACCGCGCCGACGACCCTGTCGTCCTTCACCACCACACGCTTGTACACGCCGCGCGACGCATCGCGCAGGACGATGTCCTCGCACCCTTCGCCGCCGGAAAAGTCCCCGGCGGAAAAGACGTCCAGACCCGCGACCTTGAGCTTGGTCGAAGTGACGCTGCCCTTATAGCCGGTGTGCCGGTCGGTCAGGCCATCGGCCAGGCTGCGGCACATATCCCACAGCGGCGCGACCAGACCATAGACATTGCCGTCATGCTCGACGCACTCGCCCACGGCCAATATGTCGGCATCGCTGGTGACCATATGGTCATCGACCTTGATGCCGCGCCCGACATCCAGCCCTGCCTCGCGCGCCAGCGCGACCGAGGGGCGGATGCCGACCGCCATCACCACCAGGCTGGCCGGGATTTGCGTGCCATCCTTCAGGCGCACGCCCTCGACCTTGCCTTCACCGTAAATCTCGGCGGTGTCGGCCCCGGTCAGGATGGTCTGGCCCCGCCCTTCCAGCGCGCTCTTGAGCAGCCAGGCGGCGGCTTCGTCGAGCTGCCGTTCCATCAGCGTGGGCATGATGTGCAGCACGGTCACCTTCATGCCGCGCAGGCTCAACCCATGCGCCGCTTCCAGCCCCAGCAGCCCGCCGCCGATCACCACGGCTTCACCACCGCCCACAGCCTTGCCTGCCTCAGCCGCCGCCAGCATCGAATCGACATCCTTCATGTCGCGGAAGCTGATGACGCCGGGCAAATCCTTGCCGGGGACGGGGATGATGAACGGATCGGACCCGGTGGCGATCAGCAGCTTGTCATAGCCGATGGTGCGGCCCGACTGGCTGGTGACGGTCTTGTGGGCGCGGTCAATCGCGGACACCGGATCGGACACGATCAGGTCGATGCCATTATCATCATACCAGGCGCGATCGTTGATGATGATGTCCTCAAACGTCTTTTCGCCCGCCAGCACCGGGGACAGCATGATCCGGTTATAGTTCACATGCGGTTCGGCGCCGAAGATGGTGACGCGATAGCGTGCCGAGTCGCGCGCCAGCAGTTCCTCCACCGCGCGGCACCCGGCCATGCCGTTGCCCACCACCACCAGATGTTCGCGCACGTCGTCGGCGGGGACGAGGAAGTCATCCTCGATTCCCGCCACCGGCTCCGTTCCGATCTGCAATTCCATCCTCGTCACTCCAGAAAACAAAAAAGCCGCCATCCTGACCCCCGGTAAGAACCGAAAGTCAGGATGGCGGCTTTGCCATCATAGTCGCCTTGCCGATCCGTCCCTGGATCGCTTCGGCTATGGTTGGAAGGACAACCTTGTCCTCTTGCAACGCACCATAAACGGAATCGCCTGATGGCTCAAGCGATTCCTGTTCATGACCGATCAATAGGCCCAGTCGGCCTGAAGCCACAGTTTTTGCGTGTCGGTGGCCATCGTCTTGGCATCATATTTGGCGTAGCGGACGGACAATGCCGTCTTCTTCACCTTCGCGGATGCGATAAAGTTGATTTCGTCGCCATAATGCTGGTCCAGCCGGTCGCTGTCGAAACGGTGCCAGGCGACCTGGAGCGCGACAGCGGAGAGCGGGCCGAGCTGTTTCCAGCCATAGCCCCCGCCGACATAGAGGTCGCGGATGCCGTTCGCCGGGGTCACCAGGAATTTGTCGGCCCAACCCTGAAACTTGAAATTGGTGCCGAGCGGCGTCTGGAAACTGGTAAAAGCCGCGCCACTGCTGGCCCCCAGCACTTCGTAACCGGCGTTAAGTTTCCACCCCTTCACGTCCAGCGTCGCGTCCGCCAGCCAATAGTCTGCGCTATAATCATTGGGATTGGCATGATGGTCGGCCTGTTTGGCATAGCTCAGCTGATAGGAGAGCTTCGCCGCCTTGGACAAGGGCCGCGCGCCCGCCAGCCGCACGCCATAGGTCTGGCTGGACAGGCGGTAGGCCTGCATCGCCGCTTCATCCTGATCGACCAGATAGGCAAAGCCGCTCAGCGTGCCGACCGGCGTGACATAGGACAGGTTGGCGAAAATATTGTCGCCGCTCACCGCCTGCTGCCGCGCGCCCTTGCCCTGGAATCCCCAGATGGTGCGTACGCTCCAGGCGTAGGAAACGTCCAGTTTCAGCCCCTTGGCCGGGGTCAGTTCCATCCGTACCGCGTCGAACGTCTGGCCATTATTGCGGAAGGCGACATTGCCGACGAAACGCTCGTCATCCAGCGCGATCTTCTGCCGACCGCCAGTCAGCGTGACCATCTTGGTCTTATACTGGAGCTGCGCGATATAGAGCGCGATATTTTCAGGATCGGCGACAATCGGCCGGGTCGCTGCCCCGTTCAGCCCGTCAAAATATTTGTCGACGACTGCCAGATTGCCCTGTCCGATCACCGTGGCGCTCAAGCCGCCGCTGGTCGCGACCAGCCCGGCGCGGGCGCGGATGGTCAGCGCGTCGGACTTTTCCGTCGCCAGGCCTTCCTGATCGGCATGTTCGTAGCGCAACCGCGCTTCGGCCACGGCTTTCAGCTTGATGTCCTGGGCATGAGCCGCAGACATGGCGATCCCTGCGACGGCCAATGTGGCCGCCGTTGCGAGTGCATATTTCATGATAGTCATCCCCCCTCGGATGATGTTGCGACCAATTTAAGGAGGCGGCCTCCTGTGAAGGTCCGCCCCCGCCCCTCCAAACTCCAACTCAGATGCGGGCGCCCGTGCTCCAGGTCGCGCGCCACCGGGCCTTGACCATCGCAAGGCCTGCAAAGGCGATGACCGCCAGCCCAGCAAAGATCAGAAACCCGGCTGAAAAGCTGCCGGTCAACTGCTTGGCAAAGCCGAGCGAACTGGCGAGATAGAAGCCGCCAATGCCGCCGGCCATGCCGACCAGACCGGTCATCACGCCGATTTCCGCCTGAAAACGCTGCGGCACCAGCTGGAACACCGACCCGTTGCCCGTTCCCAGCGCCAGCATGGCGAGGACGAAGAGGCCGAGCGCGGCTGCCAGCGTAGTGGCAAAGGCGACACCGGCCAGCGCAATCGCGGCGACGACATAGACGATCATCAGCGCCTTCACGCCGCCAATCTTGTCAGCGAGCGCCCCGCCCATCGGACGGACCAGCGATCCGGCGAACACGCAGCCTGCGGTGCAATAACCCGCCATCACCGGAGTCAGGCCGAACTGGTCGGTGAAATAAATCGGCAGGCTGGCGGCCAGGCCGACAAAGCCACCGAAAGTGACGGCATAAAAGGCCATCAGCAGCCAGGCGTCGGCCTGTTTGAGCGGCTGAAAATAATCGATCATCTTCTTGGCCGGCGGCGCGTTGGGCGCGTCCTTCGCCATGATCATATAGATGACGAACACGATGGTCAGCGGGATGCAGGCGAGGCCCAGCACCGCGTTCCAGCCGAACAATTTGGCCAGACCCGGCGCGAACAGGGCGGCCAGGACGGTGCCCGAATTGCCCATGCCAGCAAGGCCCATGGCCTTGCCCTGATGCTCGGCGGGATACCAGCGGCTGGCTAGCGGCAGGGCAATCGCGAAGCTAGCGCCTGCAAAGCCCAGCACGACGCCCAGCGCCAGCGTGCCTTCAAAACTGTCGATGCCCATGGCCCAGGCGGTGAACAGGCCGATGATCACGATCACCTGACTGATCGCGCCCGACAATTTGGGACCAATCCGGTCCACCAGCAGGCCGTTGACGACGCGCAGCAGCGCCCCCATCAGCGTCGGCGTGGCGACCATCAGCCCCTTTTCGGCAGGCGTCAGCATCAGCGTCTTGGCGATCATCGGGGCGAGCGGCCCCAACAGCACCCACACCATGAAGGCCAGGTCGAAATAGAGAAAAGCCGCGATCAGCGTCGGCGTGTGACCGGCCTTCCAGAAGCTGGTCGTGACGGGGGCCAGTTCACCCTCCTTGTCGCCATCCCAATAAGCAGTTGCCATGATAGGTCATCCCAGATGCGAAAAATGAACATAAAAAAGCCGCAGGCCGGACATCACCCGATGGGGAGTCCGGTCAGCGGCTTTGCTGTATGATAGGTCGGAATGACGGTCCCGACCTTGGGATGGCGCATTCCTGTCAAACGCGCATCGTCGCGCGGTTACAATCTTATCTCGCGATTCGCGTCATGTTGCAAGGCACAATTTTTCCCGCCAAATCAACGTAGCGGAGCAAATCCTGCCAAAAACTCTTCGATTCGTTCCGGGTCGAACACCCGCTTGTCAAAGAAGCTGTCGGGTCCCAGCGTCAGCTCGCCCCGGCGCGATCCGACCGCCAATGGCGATGCGACTGCCCCTTCCAGCTTCATGCTGGCACCGGGCATCGGCACATTGCTGTCGGCCAGTGCGCGGCGGAAAATGTCGGGACGGAACACTGCTCCCGCCCGTGTCGCGGTGGCTGCGTCATGATCGACCATGCCCCAGCGCACCAGTTGCGAATAGATCCACAGCGCCTGACTGCGCCAGGGGAAGGGCGTCGCCTCCCGCCCGAACAGCATGAAATCCGGGCTGACGATCGGCGGCTCCCCCGCCCGCGCGACAATGGCACCCGACAAAGCGCGATCGATCAGATAGGCGGGCTGGTCGACATAATCCGGCCGGGCGAGCAGATTGGCAAGGTCATCCCTGTGCGCCGGATCATCGCACCACGCCGCCGCCCGCACCAGCGCGCGCAACAGCCGATCGACGGCTTGCGGATTTTCCTCCAGCCAGGATTCGCGAAAGGCCAGGACCTTCTCGACGCCGCGCCGCCAGATACGCTCGCCGATCGCCACGGTTTCCGCCAGACCTGCTTCCACTGCCGCGCTGCCCCAGGGTTCGCCCGCGATGAAGCCGTCAATCTCGCCCGCGTGCATCGCCTCGACCGTCAGCGATGGTGGCAGCACGCGCAGCACCACGTCGCGGTCCGGGTCCACGCCCGCACTCGCCAGCCAGTAGCGCAGCATGATCGCATGGCTGGAAAAGCGATGGACCACGCCAATCACCGGCTTGCGCCGCCACAGGCCGATCGCGGCGGCAAAATCATGCGCCGTGCCCAGCGGATCAGCCAGACGGCTGGCGATCACCGGCTCCAGCGCCTTGGCGAAATCGCACGCCATCACCAGCATATTGCCGTTGACGTTCAGCTTGTAGGGCGCGGCCAGCGGCGCTGGCTGCTGGCTCAGCCCCAATGTTACCGCGACGGCCAGCGGCGCCAGCATATGCGCGCCCTGCACCTGGCCGTAGACCAGCCGGTCACGCAGCGTCGCCCAACTGGTGGTGCGCACGAGGTCGAGGGCGATCCCCTCTTCCTCGGCAAAACCCCGCTCCCGCGCCGCCACCAGAACGGCAGCGTCGGTCAGCGGCAGGAAGGCGATACGCAGCCCTATCGTCATAATCCCCCTCCCAGCAGGTCGCTGGCGGTGATCAGCGCCTGCGCCACGTCCACAATCTTCTTGCCCTGGTTCATCGCCGCCGTCCGCAGCAGCGCATAGGCGTCCTGTTCGCTTAAGCTTCGCTGGTTCATCAGGATGGCCTTGGCCCGGTCGATGATCTTGCGGTCGGACAATGCGCTGCGCGCCTCGTCCAGTTCGCTTTGAATCTTGGCAAAGGCGTTGAAGCGCCGCACCGCCAGTTCCAGCACCGGCTTGACCCGCTCCTTGCGCAACCCATCGACGACATAGGCGGACACGCCCGCGTCGATCGCCGCGCCGATCATCGCTTCGTCGGACTGGTCCACGAACATGGCAATTGGCCGGGCCAGCGCTCGACTGACCGTCAGCATTTCCTCCAGCGTATCGCGGCTGGGGCTGCCCAGATCCATCAGCACGACATCGGGGGCCATGCGTTCGAGGCGCGCGACAAAGCCGCCACGCGGCGGGACGATATGAATATCATCATAGCCCGCCTCATGCAGCCCCTCTTCCAGGACGCTGGCCCGCAATCCACTGTCATCGATGATGACGATTCGCATCTGTCCCCGCCTCTTCGCGCCCTGAGTGGCCGCGATGCTGCGCCGCGTCAATCATCGACGCACCATCAATGTGCGGCGGATGTGTCAACATTAGCGCGCGGACGCGGCGCAAGCCAGACGAGGAGCGAGGCGACGAACAGGATCATTGCCGAAATGAAGAAGATATGATCGACCGCAATCGCCAGTGCTTCCTGATCGACGATGTTCGATATGACCTGCCGCGCCTGATCGGTCGACATGCCGATATTGGCCAGCGCCGATTGCGTGTCGGCGGGCTGGAGCGTGCCCGCCAGCTCATTGCGCGATACACGCTGGCCATCGCCCCAGCCGGTCAGCACCAGCGATGTCGCAATGGCAATCGCCATCGTGCGCAGAAAATTCTGGAGGCCCGCGGCCGAAGCCGTCTCTTCGGGCCGCACCGACCCCAGCGCCAGCGTGGTCAGCGGAATCATGAAGAAGGGCATGGCGAACCCCTGGATAAACTGTGGGGCGGCCATGCTCCAGAAATCGATCGAACTGGTCCAGTGCGCGCGCCACAAGGTCATCAAGCCCAGCCACAGCACGCCACCCGAAACCATCACACGCGGGTCCACCCGGCCGATCATCCTGGCGGCAATGGGGGCGCTGATCAGCGCCGCCATCGCGGTAAAGGCGGTCACGATTCCAGCCCAGGTCGCGGGATAGCCCATCGACGTCTGGAGCCATTGCGGGATGACGACGATGCCGGAAAAATAGGCGCCGAAGCATAGCGCCAGCGATATGACGCCCGACGTGAAGCCGATATGCCGGAACACCCGCAGATCGACGATCGGATGCACCTCCGTCAATTCCCAGATGATGAAGGCGATGAAGCCGATCAGCGCGAGAATCGCCAGCATGACGATCAGCGGATCGGCAAACCAGTCATGATCACGGCCAAGATCGAGCATGATCTGAAGGCAGCCGATCCAGAAAACCAGCAATATCAGACCAACCTTGTCGATCGGCACCCGCGCCGTTTCCGTTTCAACCGGACGCAGCAGCGCCATCGCTGCGAACACGCACAAGACCGCGATTGGCAGGTTGATGAAGAAGATCCAGTGCCAGCTCCAATTGTCGCTGATATAGCCGCCGATAATCGGTCCCATCGCTGGACCCAACAGCGTCGTCATCGCCCACAGGCCCATCGCCCGCGCCCGCCGTTCGGGCGGGAAAATGCGCAGCATCAAGGTCTGCGACATCGGCATGATCGGCCCGCCGCACAGCCCCTGGCCGATGCGGCAGACGACGATCATGCTAAGCGACATCGACAGGCCGCACAGCACGGAAAACAGGCCAAAGCCGATCATAGCCCAGATGAACATCTTTACCACGCCAAAGCGCTGCGCCAGCCAGCCGGTCAGCGGCACGCAAATCGCTTCGGCGACCGCGTAGGATGTGATGATCCACGTCCCCTGATCGGGGGTGATGCCCAGATTGCCCGCGATATGCGGCACGGACACATTGGCGATGGTCAGGTCCAGCACGACCATGAAATTGCTGAGCGCCAGCACCAGCCCGGCGAGCGTGCGCTGGCGCGGCGTCAACCGGTTAAAGATGTTATCCTCGCCGCTCACGATCCGGCCCTTCAGTGACGCGAAAGGTCGATCTCGACCTCCGTGGAAAAGCCGACACGCAGCGGGTGGGCGGCCAGTTCCTTGGGGTCCAGCGCGATGCGGACGGGCAGGCGCTGGACGACCTTGATCCAGTTGCCGGTCGCATTTTGCGCCGGGATCAGCGAGAGCGACGATCCGGTGCCGCCGGAAAAGCCAACCACCTTGCCATGATAGACGACATCGCTGCCGTAAATGTCAGCGACCACCGTGGCGGGCATTCCCACCTTCACCTGGCGCAGCTGGCGTTCCTTGAAATTCGCATCGACATAGACCTGCGCCAGCGGCACGATGGTCATGATCGGGCTGCCCTGCGCGACGCGCTGGCCGACCTGCACCTGTCGCTTGGTGATGACACCGTCGATCGGCGCGCGGATCACCGTGCGGTCCAGATCGAGCTTGGCCGAGTCCAGCTTGGCCTGCGCCACCATCACGCCCGGATCGGTATCGACGCTCAATCCGCTGACCAGCGCATCATTGGCGGCCAGCTGCCCGCTTGCAGCGCTGCGCGTCGCCTGCGCGGTAGTAACGCCCGCCCGCGCCAGATCCAGCGCGGCGCGCGCAGCGGCATAGGCGGTGCGCGCGCTGGTCACTTCATCGCCCGACACCGCGCCTTCACCCTCCAGCGCCTCACGCCGTTGCAGGTCGATCCGCGCCTTGTCGACATTGGCCTGCGCCGTCGCCAGCTGGGCGCGCGCCTGCGCAATGTCCGCGCCGCGTGCATCGACCTGCGCTTCCAACGCATTGCTGGTCGCGCTGCTCTGGCGAAATTTCCGGCGCGCTTCGGCCAGATCGGCCTGTGCCTGGGCGATGGCGATGCGCGCATTGGTCGGGTCGAGCCGCACCAGCACGTCACCACGCTTCACCGCCTGGGTATCGCTGACCAGCACCTGCGTCACCTGCGCGGAGATCAGCGGCGTCACCTGCGCCATTTCCGCGTTCACATAGGCATTATCGGTGCTGACATGGTTGCGCCCGATCAACAGATACCAGGCTGTCCACAACAGCCCCAGCACGATGACCGTCAGCGCCAGCCGGGTCAGCCAGGTCTTGCGCGCAGCGGCACGATCCGCCTTTTGCGTATCGTGCGGCGCAGCGGCAGCAGTGGAAAATTCAGGGGCGGCATCAGCCATGCGCAGCGTCCTTGGACAGGGTAGCGCTGGCGGCGAAACCGCCGCCCAGCGCACGGATCAGGGCAATATCGAGCGAAAAGGCGCTGGCTTCCAGCGCCGCAACGGACCGGCGCGCAGCGATCAGCTGATCCTCGACATTCAGCACGTCGAGATAGGTGGACAGGCCACCATCATAGCGTTTGCGCGCAATGCCATAGGCATCCTGCGACGCCGCCAGCGCCGCGCGGGCATCCACCAGCCGATCGTCGAGCGTGCGGCGGCTGGTCAGCGCATCGGCAACTTGCTGATAGGCGGCCAGCACGCTCTTGTCATAATTGGCCACCGCCTCGTCATAGCTGGCGCGCGCGCCACGATACTGGCCCTGCAACGCGCCGCCATGGAAGATCGGCAGGCTGATCGCGGGACCGGCGCTGCCGAACAGCGAATCCTTGTCGAACAGGCTGTTGTAGAAGGGTTTGGCCGATCCAGTTGCGCCAGTGCCGTTAAACACTGTGTTGTAACCCAGCGACTGAACCCCGATCAGCGCGCTCAGCCGCACCGCCGGGTAGAAATCGGCGCGGGCGACCTTGACCTGTTTCGCCGCCGCTTCCGTGCGGGCCAGCGCGGCGGCAATGTCCGGGCGACGGGCGATCAGATTAGTCGTGACATCGGCGGGCAGGCCGACTGGCATCAGGCGGCCCCTGGGCGGGCGGGTGATCGCCAGGCCACGATCCGGCCCGGCCCCGACCAGCGCTGCAATCTGATGCTGGCGCAGCGCAATAGCCATGCGCGCGCCCGCCAGTTGCGCCCGCGCCGCCGCGACGGTCGCGTCCGACTGACGCAGATTGCCGCGCGTTTCGAGGCCATTGCGGCGACGATCGGCGACCAGCTTCTGGCTGGCGATCCGAATATCGAGCGTGCGCTGTTGGAGTTCGGCTTCGTCATAGAGCCGCGCCAGATCGGCATAGGCGTCGGCAATCCCCGTGGTCAGCGCCAGCCGTGCCTGCTGCGCGTCCAGCTGTGCCGCGCGCGCCTGCGACGTGGCGGCCGCCAGCGCGGCCTTGTTCCGGCCCCACAGATCAAGGTCGAAGCCCAGATTGAGCGCCACCTGACCAGTGCCGAGCCAGCCCTGCGGAATAAACGCCTTGGGTTGTCCCATAGTGTAGCTTTGCTTGCTCGTCCCGGTCTTGGCGTCCAGATCGACCGAGGGCAGCAAAGCCGCGCCCGCCTGTTGCGCCATGCCCTGCGCCTGCGCGAAGCGGGCGGCGGCGATCGCCATGTCGGGCGCGTTGGCCAGCCCTTCCTCGATCAGCGCGGTCAGTTGCGGGTCGCCATAGGCGGTCCACCAGCCCTCGCCCGGCCAGGTCGCGTCGGGCGCGCGCAGGCTCTCCTGCGCCGCGACGCTCTGCGCCGTGCGGATCGCAGGGGCGGGACCAAGGTCGGGCACAGCCGCGCACGCCGACAATAGCGACAAGGCCGCTATCGAAATCGTGAAGCGTTCAGGGGGAAACAGGCGACTCACCGACATGACAAACCGTACCATCCAGTATGAAAACTGCCATTGCCGCCGTTGCAAGGCCTTGTCAACAAAATTACCATACTCTATGGTACGGTTTAATGACTAACCTGGATACCTCTCCTCCCCCCAGCAGAAGGGAAGCGCGCAAGCAAGACCGGCGCGACGCTATCCTTATGGTTGCAGAAGGATATTTCCTGGAGCATGGCTATGCTGGGACGACCATGTCGGGCATTGCAGCGGCGCTGGGCGGGTCCAAGGGGACGCTGTGGAATCATTTTCCGTCCAAGGAAGCGTTGTTCTCCGCCGTCGTCGATCGGGTGGCGACAGCCTATCGCGTGCAGCTCTCGCAAATCCTAGATCCATGTGGCCTGCTCAAGCCAACGCTGCTGCGCGCCTGCCGCAGCCTGCTCGACAAGGTGTGCTCTCCGCAAGCCATCGCCTTGCACCGGCTGATCTATGCGGAGGGCGCACGATTTCCCGAACTCAGCCGGATTTTCTTCGAGCTTGCACCCCGCCACACGCGTGCGCTGCTCGCGGATTTCATTGAGGGCGCGATGGATCGCGGCCAGCTCAGACAGGCTGATCCGGCCGACGCCGCCCGCGTGTTGATGGCCTTGACGATGGCTGGCAGTCATCAACAATTGTTGATCGGGCTGATCGAACAGCCCTGGGTGGAGGCCATGCACGCAGACGTCGCACTGGCAGTCGATCTGTTCTTGCGCGCCTATGCTCCCGATAGCGCGCCGCCCCCGGCCGGGCAGAGCGCATAGCCCCGCCCCCTGACCGTGCGCAACAGCGGCCAGTCAAACCCTCGGTCGATCTTCGCGCGCAGCCGCGACATATGCACCTCGACACTGTTGGTGCCGGGATCAAACTCCAGCCGCCACACCGCGCGTAATAGCGCGTCGCGGCTGACCGCCTCCCCCGGTCGCCGCGCCAGATGGAGCAGCAGCGCATATTCGCGCGCCAGCAGCGGGATCGCCCGGCCCGCCCGTTCGACCTGCCGATCGACCAGATGAATCAGCAGGTCACCCAGCCGCAGCCGGGGCTGGTCGTCGCGCGCCAGTCGAATGATCCGCGCCACCGCCTCCCCCTCATGCATCCACGGGCCGACAACATCCTGCGCACCCCCCTCCAGCGCACGGGCGCGGGCGGCAGGATCGTCCACGCCCTGCCACAATATCGTCGCATTGCTGATGCTGACCCGTGGCGGATCACTGCCCGCCCCCTGCATCGCCAGATCGAAGCCGCGCGCGCTCAGCGCCCGTGCCAACGGTGCGAAATCACTGCCCAATCCGTGACAATCGACCCGCCTGCCCACCCGTCATCCACCAATAACTGACCCGCTGCATCCGACCGCCGACACAGCGCAAAGACAAGCCAATCCCTATCCATTGTGGACAGATCGCAGTGCCGCCTCACCCGCGAACCGGATCAGCGGGCTGCTGCTGCGCGCGCCGGATTCCCAATGCGCCAGTCGCGCCGCGCCGGTCAGCCGGGTGCCGATTGCTTCCCAAGCCGTCCGCCGCATTGCGTCAGCAGGATGGCGCGCGGCGAAATCCTGGGCCAGGTCGATCGCATTACCGCTGTCGCACCCCACCGCCAGTTCCAGCAGCAATTGCGCGCTGGCCACGGTCATACATTCGGCGATCGTGCTGCGGACGGTGTCGAACCGATATTGCCGCCGCCAGCCCTGATCGGGCGCGCTGGCCAATATGTTGAGCGAGACCGACAGCGAATCAGGCGGCAATTGCGCATGAATGTCGCGATTGGCGCGGTAGAGCAGCATCCGCCCCTGCGACAAATGGCTGCGCTCCACGAAACGCAGCGCCACAGCCTCTCCCGCCGCGCCCGCGACATCGCCGTCATAGGTGTAATAGTCCGACCCATAGCCCGGTCCCAGATAGCCGATGGTCAGGAAATCAAAGCCATGATCGTGCGGCACATGATAGAGGAAGGGGGCCGGACCACTCATCCGCACCACATGGTCGCGTTCGGCCGGCCAGAAGGCGGCGCGCAGGACATATTTGCCCCTGGGCGGGCGCAGCAGCATGACCTGCGCCGAATAGGGATTGGCCTGCCGCTGCCCCGCGCAGCGCGTCTTGAGTTCGGCAATCGCGAAATCGGCGAGGAAATCGCGGTTGCGCGACAAGGCCCGCAGCATCGGTGCGGCAGCCGCCAGCCCCTCCTCGCAGCCGGGATCGAAGGCCGGGCTTTCGCACCAGTCGACCAGCGCATCGAGGGCGATCACTTGGTCATCGGGCGCCGGGTCGATCAAACGGGGCATGGCACAGCCCCGATCTGAGTCAGCGTCCGCGCCGCCAGCGCCCGAACCTCCGCGTCGCTCTCTTCCTGCGCCATGGTGCGCAACGCAGGCAAAGCGCTTGCCGTATCGAGCGCCAGATATTCGCGCATCACCGCCCAGCGCTGCGCGGCAAGCGGCGTGTCGAGCGCCTCGGCAAATTGCGCCGCCGCATCGCTACGCCCCTGCGTCCGTAGCAGCGACAGCAGCATCAGCGCGCGGGCATGGCCCTCATCGGCTTGCGCTTGCGCCACCAGCGCCCCGGTCGCGGCCTCATGGATATGCGAACAGACCGGCCCTTGCCGAGCGACCTGCGCCCGCAACAGCATCAATGGCCCGTCGCCCGGCCATATGCGCAGCGTCTCGTATCGCTCATCCAGTTCCAGCAGGTCGCCCACTGCGCAATGCCGCTCGCCTGTCGGCACGGCCCGCCCCTGCTCCAGCCGAAATCCCTCGCCTCGCAAGGCGCGGTTGAGCGGTCGGCAGAGCATATGGCGACCGGAAAAATGCACCCGCGATCCCGCTTGCTCGACCGGGTCGATCACCGTTGCCGACAGCCAGATCCGCTCGGTCCGCGCCAGCACCAGATGCCGGGCCGCACCGCTTCGGCTGGCGCGAAAGCCTGGCAGGTGCATGGGATCGGCGGTCATCGCCGCGCAGCCCTGCGCCAGCAGATCGGTGAACCAGCCAATGTCGTGCAAAAATGGCCGGATCAGCGCCAGCGCCCGGCCAAAGGGCGCTTCCTGTGCCGCGGCCACCGCCTGCCCCAGCGCCGCCCCCGCCGCGCCTGGCGTCACGGCTGGTCGATGATTGCGATCACGACGTCCATCAGGCTGATGTCCAGCACATCGCCATCCTGCAATCCGAACAGGCTGGCCCCGGCGGGCAGGTCGGCAATATCGTCAATGGCCAGTTGCGGTACGGCCTGTGGCATGAGCATCCTCCTTCTGTGGGTCGCAAAGGGGGAGGCTATGGCGCGCGCCGGCACCAGACCAATTAAATGAAATTAATCGTGGCTACCCTCCGTTAACCATTTCTTTGCGCGGCAATCCTATCCTTTGGAGCGCAGCAAAAGGGTGGAGCCATGCAGATCTTCAAGCGCAATCGCAGCCGTCGGCCTGACGATCAGGACATGAGCGAAATCGCACGCCCCCAGCGCCGCCTGCGCATCCTGCTGATCGATGAAAATCCCACCGCGCGTGCCGTTGTCGCCCGCCGTCTGTCGCATCTGAACTATGATGTCGCGCTGGCGGAAAATGGCTTTGTCGCGATCAACCTGCTGGTAACGCGCCCGGTCGACATCATTCTGATCGACATGGGGCTGACGATGCTGTCCGCCGTCGCGACGATGAAGAAGATCCGCGCCGCGAACCTGGCCGTCTCCGCCTGCTTCGTCATGCTCACCGGGCGGCTCGACAGCCAGTCTACGGTGGAGGCGTTGGATGCCGGGGCCGACGACCATGTCGTCAAACCCTTTGATTTCGACGTGCTGGACGCGCGCCTGCGCCATCTGTGCCTGCGCGCCGAAACGCTGGGCACGCTCACCCGCCACAATGCCGAACTCGACGCCCGCATCGCGCGCCGCGCCGTGGAACTGGGCGAAACCCGCGAAACCTTGCGCGAACTCCAGGTCGACCGCGCCCGTCTCGTCTCCTCGATCCAGGCGCTGCACGATGAAGTCGAACGATTGAGCGCACGGCAGGGCTGAGCCACACACCAAAAAAAAGACCCAACCTCCGTTCGTTTCGAGCGAAGTCGAGAAACGGTGGCGCGGTGTGTGGTTTCTCGACTTCGCTCGAGACGAACGGATGTGGTCAGGCTATCGCCCCGTCCAACGTAACCCAGAGCGACAGCCCCTCACCCGGTTCATCGGGCGGCGTATCCGCGACGATCCGCGCGGCATCAGCCCGCGCCCGGTCGAGGATCACCGCTGGCACCGATGCCGGGTGATAGACCCGATCAGCCTCCCCCAGCAGCCGCGCCGCGCGCAAAGTCAGATCGTCGGGATCGCCCGACAGCAAGTGGATCGCTACCAACCGCGAAGGTTCCACCTGCCCCTCCGCCGCCAGCCAGCCCTCCAGCGCGTCCACCGCATCGGCGCGCAGCGGGTCGATCATCCCGCCCGGCGCCAGCCCCGCGTCAATCCCCCGTCGCCGCGCGCCTGCATCCGCCCAGCGCGCCTTGATCGCCCCGCGCGCCGCAAACAGCGCCTGCGCCAACGCACCCAGCCGCGCCGGGAACAGCGCCTCCAGCCTTTGCCGCAACGCCTTGGCCAGTCCCGCCGACGCTCCGCCCGTGCCGATCGCGATCAGCACCGGATCGCGATCCACGATCGCAGGCAGGGTGAAATCGCACAGGTCAGGATTGTCGGTCGCATTGACCAGCACCCCGCGCGCCCGCAACCGCTCCGCCGTCGCCGCGTCCCCGTCGGACACGATCGCGATCCGCGCCGCGCCATCCTCCTCACCCACGATTCTCGCGCCCGCCCGCTCCAGCAGGCGGCGCTTGGCCTCCGCTGCCTCGCCGTCCCCGGTCAGGATCACCGGCCTGCCCGTCAGGCGCAGAAAGACGGGCAGGCTGTGCATCAGTCGGCCAGCCAGTCGGGGATCGAATCACCCGCGATCAGCGCCTCTACCGGCGGACGCGCGCGCACCACTGCCCATTTGTCGCCCGACACCAGCACTTCGGGCGTCAGCGGACGGCTGTTATATGTCCCCGCCATCGTCGCGCCATAGGCACCCGCAGTCATGAAGGCGACCAGATCGCCCGCCGCCACCACATCCATGTCGCGCCCCATGGCGAAAGTATCGCCCGTCTCGCACACCGGCCCCACCACATTGGCAGCCACGCGCTGCCCCACCGGGGTCACCGCGCGAATATCATGCCAGGCGTCATAGAGGCTGGGACGCAGCAGGTCGTTCATCGCCGCGTCGACGATGACGAAGGGTGCCTGCGCGCCCTGCTTCACCCGCACCACCCGCGACAGCAGAGCGCCCGCATTGCCCACGATCACCCGGCCCGGCTCGAACATCAGCCGCACCGGCCAGCCCTGCGTCACCCGGCATACCATCTCGCCATAGGCGGCGGGGCTTGGCGGCACCGGCAAAGCAGGGTCATAAGGCACGCCCAGGCCACCACCCAGATCGGCAGTGCGAATATCATGGCCCGCGTCCCGCAACGCCGCGACCAGCGCGCCGACCTTGGTAAAGGCCGCCTCCAGCGGCGCGAGATCGGTCAGTTGGCTGCCGATATGGACGGCGACGCCCTGCACATCCAGCCCCGGCAGATCGCGTGCAGCGGCATAGCTTTCCAGCGCGCGATCATAGGGGATGCCAAACTTGTTTTCCGACTTGCCGGTGGAAATCTTGGCATGAGTGCCAGCGTCCACATCCGGGTTGATCCGATAGGCCACCGGCGCGCGCTTGCCCATCGACAGCGCGACTTGCGACAGCATTTCGGCTTCCGGTTCGCTTTCCAGATTGAACTGGTAAATGCCATGGTCCAGCGCCAACCGCATTTCCTCAGCCGTCTTGCCCACGCCGGAAAAGACGATGCGGTCCGCCGGAATCCCCGCCGCGATCGCGCGCAACAATTCGCCGCCCGACACCACGTCCGCGCCCAGACCCAGTTTCGCCAGCGTCGCCAGCACGGCGGCATTGGGGTTCGCCTTGACCGCAAAGGCGATCAGCGGATTGTCGAGGGTCGAAAGCGCCTCGCGAAACACGCTGACATGGCGCGTCAGCGTCGCGGTCGAATAGACATAGACCGGCGTACCGACCGCATCGGCAATCGCCGCCATCGGCACCTGCTCCACCTGCATGGCACCGTCCACATAGTCGAAATGGTCCAAATTCGCGTCCTTAGTCTCTTATTGGGGCCGCTTTTCGGGCGGCAGGTCAAATTCGTCCGCCGCGCGCTTTTGCGACTGGGTCAGCAATTCCACATTGCGTTGCGGCCGCGCCTGGGTCGATGGCGTCATCAACTCCGCGCCCGTCGGCGCGGTCGCCGCGCCCACAGGCACCGCAGGCAATTCCTGCCCCATCAGAGGCTTCAACGGTTGCCGCCCGCCACAGGATGCCAGCGCCAGCCCCGCGCAGGCCAGCCCCGCGATTGTCCGAAGCGTCATGATCCCAATTCCTCCAATGCCTGCGCGATCCGCGCCCGCACCTGCACCGGCGCCGTGCCGCCATGGCTCATCCGGCTGGCGACCGACGCATCAACCGTCAGCACCGCATAGATGCGCTCGTCGATCCGCGCGTCAATCTCCTTGAGCGTCGCGATCGGCAACTGGTCGAGCGGCACGCCCGCCGCCTCCGCCGCCGCCACCGCGCGTCCGGTGATGTGATGTGCCTCGCGGAACGGAATGCCCCCTTCGCGCACCAGCCAGTCAGCAAGGTCTGTCGCGGTCGCAAAGCCGCTTTCGGCCAGCCCGCGCATCCGGTCGGTGCGGAACGTGACCGTTTCGATCATCCCGGTCATCGCCGCGATCGACAGGCCCAGCAGGTCGTGCGCCTCGAACACCGGCGGCTTGTCGTCCTGCATATCCTTGGAATAAGCGAGCGGCAGCCCCTTCATCGTCACGCACAAAGCCGTCATGCAGCCCATGATCCGCCCGGCATGGCCACGCACCAGTTCGGCTGCGTCCGGGTTGCGCTTTTGCGGCATGATCGAGCTGCCGGTCGAATAGGCGTCGGGCAGTTTGACAAAGCCAAAGGGCTGGCTCGCCCAGATGATGAACTCCTCGGCCAGCCGCGACAGGTGCAAAGACGCCTGTGTCGCCGCCATCAGATAATCTAGCGCAAAATCGCGGTCGGACACGCTGTCCAGGCTGTTGTCGGTCGGCTTGGCAAAGCCCAAAGCCGCCGCCGTCGCATGCCGATCGATCGGAAAGCCGGTGCCTGCCAGCGCCGCCGCGCCCAGCGGACATTCATCCGCCCGCACCCGCGCATCGGCAAAGCGGCTGCGGTCGCGCCGCACCATTTCATAATAGGCCATCAGATGATGCCCCAGCGTTACCGGCTGCGCCGACTGTAAATGGGTAAAGCCCGGCATCACCGCATCGGCATTCTCATCCGCCCGCGCCAGCAAAGCGCGTTGCAGGCCGACAAGGCCCGCCTGCACCTCGTCGATCGCGTCGCGCACCCACAGGCGAAAATCGGTCGCCACCTGATCGTTGCGGCTGCGCGCCGTATGCAGTCGCCCGGCGGTCGGCCCGATCAGCGTGGCCAGCCGCGATTCGGTGACCATGTGGATATCTTCCAGGTCCAGGTCCACCGGCACGCCATCGGCTGCATATTCCGCCGCGATCCGGTTTAGCCCTTCGGTAATCGCCTGCGCATCCTCGCCCTCGACTATGCCCTGCTTGGCCAGCATCGCGACATGCGCCTTTGATCCTGCGATATCCTGCTTCCACAATCGCTTGTCGAACGGGATGGAGGCATTTATCTCGCGCATGATCGAAGCGGGGCCGGCCGCAAACCGGCCACCCCACATGCTGTTGGAGCCTTCCCCCTTGGAACCTGTTTCGCGCGCGCTGATGTTACTGCTCCTGACCGCTGCTTTGGCGGCCTGCGATAGGCAATCGCCGCCCGCTGGGCAAGCCAATGCAAGCATGAGCGGTGAGGTTCCCGCGTCAGGCAATGCGACACAGGGAGACGGCGAATTCAGCTACCGGCTGGACCGCAGCAAGGCGGGCACCCCCGCCCCCACCTTCGCCTTCCAGAATCCCGACGGGGGGGAGGCGACCCTGCAGGATTTCGCCGGACGCCCGCTGCTCGTCAATCTGTGGGCGACATGGTGTACGCCCTGCGTCGCGGAAATGCCCACGCTGGACCAGATCGCGGCAACCTACGGTCCCAAGGGGCTGGCGGTGCTGACCATTTCGCAGGACACGCAGGGCGAAAAGGCGGTCAAACCCTTCTTCGCCAAACACCCCCTGCCCCACCTGAAAGGCTGGGCCGACCCCGACAATCATTTCGGTTTCGACTATGCCACCGGCCTGCTACCCACCACCGTCCTCTACGACGCGCAGGGGAAGGAAATGGTCCGCGTCATCGGCGCGATGGATTGGGAAGGACCAGAGGCCAAGGCGCTGATCGACGCCGCCATGGCCTCCTGACTCCCAAGTCATCCTCCCCTTGCAGGGGAGGTGGCAACGCGAGGCGTTGACGGAGGGGTGTCGCCCTATCGTTAGCGCGACACCCCTCCGTCTGGCTGCGCCAGACACCTCCCCTACAAGGGGAGGATATATTTTGGTACGCAGTCGCACACTCTGCCGATGCATTCGCAGGGCAATTCCATCACCCCAGATTAGCTGATATCGCCTCAACCGCACCAATTCACAAAACTATAATTTTTGTGCAGCGCAATAGAGGATTGCCGCTGCCCCTTCGTCATTCCCCCTGTCATCAATAATGCAAAAAGGGGGCATGAATGACACGGATATCCGCGCTTAAACTCTCACTGATCCTCGCTTCGTCCTGGTCCGCCTGCGCCATCGCGCAAGACGCGCCGCAGGAACCGCAGGTTGACGAAGGCACCGCCATCATCGTCACCGGCACCCGCGCCGTCGGCATGCAGGCAGCAGACAGCGCCGCGCCGATCCAGGTTTTGAGCGCGGATGCGATCGCCCATGTCGGCCAGCCGAACCTCAATCAGGTGCTGACCCAGATCGTCCCCAGCTTCACCGCGCAGACGCAGGGCACCGATCTGTCCAGCTTCTCGCTGTCGGCCCGCCTGCGCGGCCTCAGCCCCAACCACACGCTGGTCCTCGTCAACGGCAAGCGCCGCCATGGCAACGGCATCCTTCAGGTGCTCGGTGCCTTCTCCGGCTCCGCCGCGCCCAGCATCGACCTGATCCCGCCAGACTCGGTGGCGCAGGTCGAAGTGTTCCAGGAAGGCGCCGCCGCCGTATATGGCACGGACGCCATTGCAGGCGTCATCAACTTCATCCTCAAGGATGATGCCGAAGGCGGCTCGATCAAGATGACCGGCGGCCAGCATTATGACAGCGAAGGCGAACTTTTCTCCATCTCCGGCAATTATGGCGTCAAACTGGGGGAAGATGGCTTCATCAACCTCAGCCTGTTCCACCGCCGTCAGGATTATACGACCCTGGGTGAAGGCCAGGTCCAGGTCACGAAACTGGACGGTACGCTCCAGCCCAACGCGCCTGCCCAATGGTCGAACCTGACCGGGGACGCGCTCGCCGGAATCAATGGCGGCCAGCCCAAGACCGAACTCAACCTGTTGTTCTACAATGCCGGCTATGATTTTGGTGGTGTCGAAGTCTACAGCTTTGGCAGCCTCGCCCGTCGCGAAGGCTGGGCCAAGCAAGGTTACCGCCATCCCAAGCGCATCTGCTACGAAACCGGCAATCTGGGTGGCGGTGTCACGCCTGCGGCCTACAACCCCAATATCTGCTACAGCGACACCGGCATCAACGGCATGGTTCCGCTCCAGCATGTGATTGAAGATGAATATAGCTTCACCGTGGGTGCCAAAGGCGAAGTCGGAGGGGGCTGGAATTACGACCTCAGCACCACTTACGGCAATCAGAAGAACGACATCTGGACCGAAAAATCGGCCCATCGCGAAGTCTGGCAGGAAAGCTTTGCCGCATCGCTTCTGGGCGTCGGCGTCCCCAACACGCCCGACAAGGCTTATGATGGCGGCTTCCGCCTGAGCCAGACCACGGTGACCGCCGACATCCGCAAGGAATTTGACCTCGGCATGGCCGCCCCGCTGACCTTCGCCTTCGGTGGCGAATATCGCAAGGACACCTATGAAATCGTCCAGGGCGATTTCTATTCGACCTACAAGACTGGTGTTCAATCCTTCCCCGGCTACAAGGCGACCGATGCCGGGCGGTTCAAGCGCAGTTCGCGGGCGGGCTATATCAACTTCATTGCCCAGCCGGTCGATGGCTGGACGGTCGATCTGGCCGGTCGCTACGAAGATTATACCGATTTCGGCGACACTTTGATCGGCAAGATCACGACCCGCTATGACTTCTCCGACGCCATCGCCATTCGCGGCACCGCCAGCACCGGCTTCCGCGCGCCGACACTGGCCGAACAGAAATATTCGACCATCAACGTGGGGCCAACCAGCGCCGTCGCCCAGCTTCCCGCCGGTACGCCAGCCGCCGCGCTGCTCGGCTTCGGTCCGCTCGGCCCGGAAAAATCAAAGAACTTCTCGGCCGGTCTCGTGCTGCGCCCCGTTCCCAAGCTGGCGATCACGGTCGATGCCTATATGATCAAGATCAAGGACCGCATCGCTGCCACCGCATCGCGTAATGCCGTCCAGGGCGGCGTGGTCCAGCCCGGCGCAGCCGCGATCTTCGACGCACTGGCAGCGGCAGGTATCGTCCTCGACACCGCGCTCCAGACTGTCGGCGTGCAAAGCTTCACCAACGGCATCGACACCAAGACCACCGGCGTCGATTTCTCCATCGCCTACCCCGTCTCGCTGGGCTTTGGTTCGCTCAATCTTTCGGTCAACGGCAACTATAACAAGACCAAGATTACCAAGAACAAGGTCGGTTACCCGCTGTTCAACGCCGCGTCGGAAAGCAATATCGAAGACACCACGCCGAAATATAAGGTCGGCTTCGGCGCACTGCTCAAGGCGGACAAGCTGACCGTCAACCTGCGCGAAACCCTCTATGCCAAGCAAAGCGTATTGGTACGTCCGGGCGTTGGCGGCGGGATCATGCCGGACGGCGCCTTCACGATCGCCGACGGGGCGGTGGTTGGCGGTGTCAATGCGGGCCAGCGTTACTTCAATGGCGTGGTCAAGCAGGCGGTCATCACCGATCTGGAAGTCGGCTATGATTTCACCGACTTCGTGACCTTTTCGATCGGTGCGAACAATCTGTTCGACAAGATCCCCGAAGTCCCCAAGCTGGTGACCGGCACCGGCGTCGTCATCCCCGCTGGCGTGTCGCCTTACCAGAACGGCTCCGGCTCCTATAACAGCCCCTACGGCCATGGCGCCTATGGCACATCGGGCGGCTATTATTACGCCCGTATCGATTTCAAATTCTGATCAACATTTAGACCATGTCACGAAGGAAGGGCCGGTTCGGAAACGCACCGGCCCTTTTTCTTGTCCGGCAGGAATATCCATGACGCCTCTTCCCCTCCTCGCCGCACTCGCCCTGACCATCGCGACGCCGGCCATGGCGCAACAGGCGATGCCCGCCACGCTGCCCTTCTCCCCCGCCGTCCGCGTCGGCGACACCCTCTATATGTCCGGCCAGATCGGGCAGGTTCCCCAGGGCATGGACCCGCACAGGGAAGGCTTCGACGCCGCCGTGCGACAGGCGATGGATTCGATCGGCAAAATCCTGGCCGACAATGGCCTGAATTTCGGCCATGTCGTCAAATGCACGGTGATGCTGGACGATATGGCCGACTGGCCCCGTTTCAACGCCGCCTATCTGCCCTATTTCAAGGGCAAACGCCTGCCTGCCCGCAGCGCCTTTGGCACCGATGGGCTGGCGCTGGGCGCGCCGCTGGAAGTGGAATGTGTCGCCGCTTACCCATAACCACCTCCGTTCGTTTCGAGCGCAGTCGAGAAACGATAGCGCAGTGGTCGCGTTTCTCGACTACGCTCGAAACGAACGGATATTGGGTTCAGATCGCCAGGGCCTCCCGCACCAGCAACACCGGCACGCCATCACGCACCGGATAGGACAGCCCCGCCGCATCGGAGACCAGCGCCCCGCGCGCGCCATCCCAGCGCAACGGCGTCCGCGTCACCGGGCAGACCAGCTTGGCCAGCAACCAGGGATCGACCGGAGCGTCACCAGTCATTGCATCGTCGCGCCGCCATCGCGCTCGATCCGGCCGAAAATCTGCATCAGCTGGATGATCAGCTCCGACCGTTCGCCCAGCGTATCGGCCTCCAGCAAAGTCTGCTTGGCCGCCGCATCGAACGGCGCGATCTGCGCGATGCCGTTGACCAGCGCCATATCGTCCAGCCGCGACACGGCGGTCCAGTCCACGACATAGCCCAGCGCATCGGCAAAGCGGCGCGATTCCTGCTCCAGCGCCGCCCGCTCGACCGCATGCAGCACTTCATCTTCCTGCGGCGCCTGCATCACGTCCGCCTCGATCTGGCGGAACTGGGTCGTCACCGGCAATTCGCGCACCACCTTGAACCGCGCCAGCCCGGTCAGGATGATGTTGAACCGCCCGTCGTCCAGGGCCTCGATATGGCTGACATGGCCCAGGCACCCCATGTCGAACAAGGGTGGCACCGGCCCCTCGCCACGCGGCTGGATCATCCCGATTCGCCGGTCGCGCGCCATCGCATCATGGATCAGCGCGCGATACCGAGGCTCGAAAATATGCAGCGGCAAATCCATGCCCGGCAACAGCAGCGCGCCGGAGAGCGGGAATATCGAGACGCGGGCGAGTGGCACCGGGCGGGCCGTCAGGCGAACAAGATCTGCGACAGCTTGCGACGCTGCGCCGATACCCAGGGATCTTCCAGCCCGACCGCCTCGAACAGGGTCAGCAATTGCGTGCGCGCCGCGCTGTCGTTCCACGCCCGGTCGCGGCGAACGATCTCCAGCAGCGCCTCTGCCGCGCCGTCGCGGTCGCCATTGGCCATCAGCCCGCCCGCCAGCTCGAACCGCGCGTCATGATCGTCAGGGTCAGCCGCAAGCCTGCTCTCCAGCCCGGACAGGTCGGCCACCGGCTTGGCGTCACGCGCCAGCGCAATCGCCGCGCGCGCGCGATCAACCGCCTGATCCTTGGCCGCATCCGTTGACAGCGCGTCCAGCACCGCTTCCGCCTCATCCAGCTGCCCCAGCACCACCAGCGCCCGCGCCTGACCCGACGCCACATCGGCATGGTCGGGCACCATCTCGGCAATCTGGGTGAAAATCGACAAAGCCCGCTCGGCATCGCCCACCGCCAGCGTCTCTTCCCCCATCGCGATCAGCGGCGCGATTTCCTGCTCCTGCGCCTTTTCGTCCGATTCGATCGGCAACTGGCCCAGCAACTGGTCGAGATATTGCTTGAGCTGCCCCTCTGTCCGCGCCTGCGACAGGTCGGCGACCGGCTGGCCCTGAAACACGGCATAGACGGTCGGGATCGACTGGACCCGGAACTGGCTGGCGATGAAGCCATTTTCGTCGACATTGACCTTGACCAGCTTGACGCCCTTGGCCGCATAATCGGCGCACACCTTCTCGATGATCGGCGTCAGCTGCTTGCACGGGCCGCACCATTCGGCCCAGAAATCCACGATCACCAACTGCGTGCGCGAAGGCTCCACCACATCGCGGCGAAACGCCTCCACGGCCAGCTTGTCGGCCTCGCTCATTCCCAGGGTCGCCACGCTTTCATCTCCTGCCACTGCGGTATGTCGCCGCCTCCATAGCCCGCAATATGGGGAGCGTCACCCTCCCCGCGCAAGGTCAGGAAAAGCAAGATATTAGAAGGTATAGCCGATCCCGATCGCGCCTAGAAACTGGTCCTTCGACCCGGCAATCGACACCACCGGCGAATCGGCATAACGACCCAGCATCCGCGAATAACCAAGCGCGCCGACGATCACCCAGCCCTTGCGAATGTCACCCGACAGCGAATAGCCACCGGTCAGATTGGCGTTCACCCGCCGGAAACCGGAATCGGCGCCGCCCCGCGTATAGACCGGCAAACCACTCGCCAGCGCGCCAGCCGCATCAATATCAGAATAATAGCGCCCGAATTTCTTGCCGACATAATCCGCCGACACGCCGATCCCGGCAAAGCTGCGGATCGACAGCGGTGTGAAATATTCGATCGCCGGTGTGACGATATAGCTTTCATGCGCGCCCGCGACATCCTTGGTCACGGCGACCCGCGCGCTCAGATTGTCATAGGCGCTGGTGATGATCCCGGTCTTGCCGATGCCGACATAGCCGCCAAGCTCGATTGCCGTATCCCGCTTGCCCAGCGCCTCGACCGCATTGTCCTTGATCTGCTTGCGGCTGGTCCGGTCCATCCGCACGCCAACGACCGGGCCAAGCTGAAAGTCGATGCCGCTATCGTCCCGGTTGGGAATGGCATCGAAAAACAGCACGGGGCCACGGGTGAAGAAGGCATGGTCCTTCACTTGGCCGCGCAACTGCGGGCCAACGATCATCCGGGAATCGTCGGACCCTTCATAGGTGGGGACAGAAGCGACGCCAACGCCGATGGTCAGGCTGCTGCGATCCTGTGCCTCCTGCGCCAGCGCAGGCGCCGCCGCCACGAAAGGAAGGGTGAGGAGAAGAATGCGGGAAAGCTGGTTCATAAGGCCCCTGTTCAGCCAATGTCGGTCGGCCCAAGAATGTTTCACGACGGTTACAGGTTCCGCCTGGCATTCCTACAGGAAATATTTGAGGCGGATGCCCTGCTCCACCGGCGCGCCTGCGACCGCAAAACTGGCCGACCGGAAACTGGGCGCACCAAAGCGCAGCACCGGATTGCGCGAAAAGCCGACCCCTTCGCGCGGGATGCCCGCGAACGTGTCCAGCTTGCCATTGCCATTTTCGTCATGGACGATCGCAATGGCATAGGTGCCCGGCGCCACAGTGCCGATCGTCACCGCGCCGCCCTTGGCTGCTACCGCAAAATGCCTTTTGTCGGGGTCATGGCTGCAATCGGGGAAATATTTTGGCACCCGCGTTACGCACACCAATATCTGCCCCTTGGTCGACCGTAGCCCCTCCAGCGCCATGCTGAGCGGTTGCGGCTGGCCAACCGGCGCGGCCCCCACCAGCGCCAGGACCAGCGCGCCCAATGCCCAAAGCCGCCCCGTCACGCGCGCGCCTTCGCGGTAAAATCGCCAAGCCCCCGGTCGGTGCCGCACAATCGGTCCCAGACCCGGAAATAGAGGCCGTAATTGCAGCTATACAGGTCATGATGCCGCTGATGATGGGTCGCGGTGATCAGCCACTCGCCCAGCGGCCCGCGCACCATCCAGCGCGGGAACATCTCCCACCCCATATGATTACTCACCCCCATGATCGTCATGATCGTCAGCACCACCCCCAGCGCGCCGACATGGATGGGGATCATGAACACCAAAGCCGGGATCACCACCGCCCCGGTCAGCGCTTCCCAGGGATGAAAGCTCATCGCTGCCCAGGCGGTCGGCGGGCGGCTGGCATGATGCACGGCATGGGCGATGCGAAACGGCCTTGGCCGGTGCATCGCGCGATGGGTCCAGTAAAACCATGTGTCATGCGCGGCGAGATAGAGCAGCACCGACACCGGCAGATACCAGAGCGGCAATGCCGCGACATCAGTATAGATGCGCGTCCACCCCCGCGCCTGCCATCCCCATGCGACGATCCCGGCGGGGACGCCGTAAATCAGCGCGGACAGCAAAGACCAGCCGATTTCGCGCCGCATCTGCCGCTCCAGCCCGCGATACAGGCCCGGCTGACGCACCCGCGTCGCCAGCGCAAAACCGCCACTCGCCAACAGATAACGCACGCCGACAATGGCGCTCATCGCCAAGGCGGACCAAAGAATAGCTGCGACCATGTAGGGGCTATACAGATTTCTGGATGGGTGACGAATAGGGTTGGTCGAGATTTCGTCCAGATGAAGCCGAAAAGCGTGATTTTCGAGTAACTCGGAACGAGTCACGTGCCTCGTTCCGACGCAGCGTACTTAAAGTACGTGAGCACCGGAACGCAGAAAAGCGCGCTTTGCAGGCCATCTGGGCGGAATATCGGCCAACCCTAAGTCCGCGGCCGCGCCTGCCGGTAACTCCCCAGCATCCGCACCCATTTGGTATGGAATTCCAGTTCCGCCAGCGCCCGGTCGACCGCCGGATCGCCCGGCATCCCCTCGATGTCGCAGAAAAATTCGGTCGCCGCGAAACTTGCGCCGCGCTGATAGCTTTCCAGCTTGGTCATGTTGACGCCATTGGTCGCAAAGCCGCCCATCGCCTTGTAGAGCGCGGCGGGGACATTTTTCACCTCGAACAGGAACGTCGTCATCACCGGCCCGACATTGGCGACCGGCATTTTCGGCTCACGCGCCAGCACCAGGAAGCGCGTCATATTATCGTCGCTATCCTCGATATTCTCGGCGATCAGGCGCAGCCCGTACAGCTCCGCCGCCAGATAGGGCGCAATCGCCCCTTCGCCGGGCAGGCGATTTTCCGCCACCAGCGCCGCCGCACCCGCCGTATCGGCATAGGCGACCGGCTGGATGCCCCGTTCGCGCAGATAGTGACGACACTGGCCCAGCGCCTGCGGGTGGCTGATCGCGCTTTTGACCGGGCTGTTGTCGGGCGCCATCAGACAATGGCGAATCCGCAGGAAATATTCGTCGATGATTCGCAAACCCGATTCGGGCAGCAGGAAATGCATGTCCGCCACCCGCCCGTGCAGGCTGTTTTCGATCGGGATGATCGCCCGTGCCGCCTGTCCATTGCGCACCGCGTCGATCGCATCCTCGAACGCGAAACAGGGCAAAGGCACGCAATCGGGCGCATAACCGAGCGCCGCCAGATGCGAATTGGCGCCCGGCGCGCCCTGATAGGCGACGGCGCGGGCCGGGTCGGCGGCGGCTTTTTCAGCCAGTTGCGCGACAATCGCGCGCGCGGGGGCGGGATAGTTTTCCATGGAGGACTGCGCGCTTAGGCAGTTGCGCGGGGCCGCGCAAGCATCGGCAGGCCAACCGCAAAGCAGCCCTGCGCATTTGTGGCGTCAAGCCGGGTTGCACGTTCGCGTGTCCGCCATTATGGCAACGGCCAAGAGGGGGCGCCAAGACAGCCGCCCGAACAGAAATGCAAGGGAAATCGAGCGAAATGGGCGATCGTTTCAATACCGTAGCGGGCTGGGCGCTGTTCGCGGGCATTATTGCGCTCGGCGGCGCGATCGTCAGTTCCAAATTCTTCCATGACGAACGGCCCGAAACCATGGGCTATGCGATCGAAGGCGTCGAAGCCGAAGGCGAAGGCGCAGCCACCGGCCCCGGTCTCAACACCCTGCTCGCCACCGCCGATGTCGCAGCGGGCGAAAAAGTGTTCGCCAAATGCGCCGCTTGCCACACCGTCACATCGGGCGGTGCCAATGGCATCGGTCCCAACCTGTTCGGCGCGGTCGGCAAGGCCCATGGCCATGTCGCAGGCTTCGCCTATTCCGAAGCATTGAAGTCGGTGCCTGGCAACTGGACCTTCGAGGCGCTGGACAAATGGCTGAAAAGCCCGCGTGAATATGCACCCGGCACCAAGATGACCTTTGCCGGCCTTGGCAACCCGGTCGATCGCGCCAATCTGATCGCCTGGCTCAACACGCAGGGGTCCAACCTGCCGCTGCCCGCCGCCGACGCGGCTCCGGCTGCCGAAGGCGAAAACGCCGCCGAAGCGGGCAATGCCGCCAACGCAAGCGAAGCCCCGGCAGCAAACGCCGCCAACGCCAGCGAATAAACATCGCTGGAGGGCAAACGACAACGGGCGCAGCACGATTGCTGCGCCCTTTGTCGTTTTGGCTGCTTGCGCCCGCAGTAAAAGCGGCCTTAGCGTTTAACGTGATGGCCGAGTTGGGTGGATAGGGGACGGTCCGGTTTTGGCGAGGTGACCGGCGATAGCTGACGCTCGGCAGTTAGAAAATCATTCGGCAGCAATCGCCCCAGAAGCGGATATTAGGGCGCGGCGCGTTCAACGGTAACGACGACTTCTGCGTCGTCCCCCCAGTCCCTTTTACGATCATCGCGAGCCTTCACGATCCAAGATGCAAACTCGAGAAGGAACGATAACACCGGCTCTCGCGCTCGTTTAATCACCACCTTATAGGGTGGCTGCACCTTGTTGAGGTCAAGATAGTAGATCATCGTTTCCAGAAAGGCGTCCGCGTTACGGCCGTGCCATTCTACGGAGCCAAGAGCATCGGCCAGCGCCTCGTAGAAGTCGAGTTCCGACCTCCAATCGCCGCCATCAAGTTCGATCGTCTGCATCTGGTTAGAATAGCGTGCCTTCGCGACCACTCAATGACCGCTAACCACCAAATTAAATCATTCACCCTTCAACTTGCCATTTGAATGAGTGACTGGTTTCAGGAATGCGGATGGCAACGAGCGAGCGACATAGAATGGTCGATACTAGGCCCAGCTCACCTAAGCTTTTTGGGCTTCTGCCACCGGCTATAAGCGCCTTTGATCCCGACAATTAGCAACATACACCCAAATGCCAACATATCCCATGGGCGGAGGTCGGCAAGCCAGAGGGCCAAATAGCCGATGCCAAGGCCCGATGGCAGCCATACATTGATAGCGTATTTATCAGTCCGGATGAGGTGGATGGCTCCCGCTCACGGCATCTAAGTGCCAAGATGGGTTTGC